>JBFRWJ010000619.1:0-11816 GCA_051439525.1 Spirulina sp.
CTAAATATGAACTAATCGCCAAAGAACAAAACTGGAAATGCCCGATTTGTCAAGACAGCCTATTCAATGGAGAGAAAATCGAAACCCATCACATCAAACCTGTGAAAGAAGGTGGCTCTGATGACAAGGAGAATCTTATCCACTTACACAAAGCGTGTCATAAGCAGGTACACTCAACAGGGCGATTGGATATGCTGAATTCGATTCAGCATCCCTCGCCCTCAAAACCCAAGTTAAATGGCTTGAAGTAAAACTTGAGCCGTGTGATGGGAGACTGTCACGCACGGTTCTTAGGGGAGGGGAGGGAAGCGATTCCCGAACCTTACCCGCTCAAAAGTCGTCGAATTCAAATCAAGCGCCCATTGAAAAGCCCCGTCCCCTCTTTAATCGAAGATTTGAGGTCACTGAGCTTAGTCTAAGTGAAGAGGGGAATTCTCGCTCCCATGATTCAAAAAATGTAAAGTGTTGTAACAAAATGATAATTGCGGTTACAAAGTTTGAGATAAAAATGACAATGAATTCGTTGAGGAGAACGTAAATTGACTAATTTGATGTTGTTGGCTGCTGCCGTTCCTAGCACCGTCGCCTGGAGTCCTAAAGTGGGTGCTGTCATGATCGTCTGCAATATTTTAGCGATCGCCTTTGGCAAAGCGACCATCCAAAAACCCAGCGAGGGTCCTGCCCTCCCCATGCCCAACATGTTTGGGGGAATGGGTTTACCTGCCCTGTTGGCAACGACCAGTTTTGGTCACCTGCTCGGTTTTGGTGCAATTTTAGGGCTGGCTAGTCTTGGCGTTCTTTAAATTTACATTAATTTAACAAAATTGAGTTAAAAAATAGCCCTCTCGGAGCACGAGAGGGCTATTTTCTATTTGTTGATAGCGGGAGATCGCGTCTCTTCTGGCTCAATCTTGTTTGGTTTTGCGATCGCTGAAAAATTCTCTTTCGGTTTAATGGGAATTTCCAGCGTAAATTCGCTCCCTTTTCCCCATTGAGAATGTAAATAACGTCAGTTCGGGATAAGGAAAAGAGGATGGGGTACGCTGAAATGAAGACTATCAGCCCCATCCCCCGTCATGACTACCAGTTTAGAAGAACTTTTTTGCCACGTCGATGCTTCGGCATCGCTCAGCAACCTGATTTTTGCCAAGTCTTTGAACCCCGATGGCATCAACAATTGCTTTCTCATGGATTGAAAAAACGCGATCGCTATCCCCCCTTCTTTTCCCCCCTTTGAAAGGGAGGTTAGGGGGGATGACAATACTTATTGCTTTTCATCAAAGTCATTATCGTAACTTCAAATCCTTTTATCTCGATCTGGTGTTTCGGTATTGGCATGATGCGTTCCCTAAGTTAGTAAGTTACTCTCATCAACCTAAAAAGCCGAGCCTTCAATTAGACTGGTTTTTGCCTTCCTCTGCTTAACCCGAATTGACGTTAAATTAATGATACTCGCAAATTTAAGTCCGCGTGTTGCCCTGTTTGTGAAGTGTGGATGAAGTTTTATGGTTGAGCAATAGGTAATGCGATCGCAAACGTCGTTCCCTGCCCCAATTCCGATCGACAGGTAATTGTCCCGCCATGTTTTTTGCTGACGATCTGATGCGCGATCGCCATCCCCAAACCGGTTCCTTTCCCTACCTTTTTCGTGGTAAAACCGTGCTCAAAAATACGATGTTTGGTTTCTAAAGTCATCCCGCAGCCATTGTCTTGAATCTGAATTTCGATCTGATTCTTGGCAGCAAGCGCAGTCTGATAATTTAAACTGACCGAACAAGATCGCCACGATCGCGGCCATAACGAGACATTGAATTATTAAAACCGTTTGTTTGAATTGATTGACTTGTTGCTGAGTCAAAGCATCTCTTTGTCGGCTGCGATCGATTAATAAGTCGATATGCAGTTCGATATCGTCACTAAATCCATTGATTGCTCTGACATCTTGTTGAAGTTGAGCAAAGCTAGAAGGGGTATCGGTTAGGTCTGTGGACAGGCGAACGAGATTGTGATGGCGACGACGAATTAACGAGATTTCTTCACCCTCGGACATCAGCAACTCGAGGTCATTCAAACTAATGATAAACTGAGACATGGCTTTTTGGTATTTCGTCATGTCCCCAGGGTTTCGATTTAACATCAGGAAATCTTTGAGGGCAACGACTTGATTTTGTAACGAAATTTGCAAGTACATTGCCAGATCGATCGCTTGTCGGGTTTTATCGCGACTGACCGTGACCGATTTCTCGGCTTTTCTCAACAACAGAGAACTCCCACTCATCACCAGCGTAATGAGCATAACAACCGCTACAGACGAGCTAATAAATTTAGTTGTGATCTTCATCTCGTTTTATTCGGGAGTGTCAAGCGCTAAGAGGTTTTGCAGTTCTCGGATGGGGTCGTAATCTCCATCTCGAACGAGAGTATAGCCATCTGATTTAGCACCGCTCAAAGCGGCCATATCTGGCGGTGCATTAATTAATGCTTTCTGTAAATTCGACCTCACATCGGCGGGGAGTTCCCTAGAGATAACAATGGGAGCATTAGGAATGGGGTCGGATTCCCAAATCGGTTGATATTTGTCCGGAGGGAGTTGTCCCGATTTTTGAGCCTTTAAATAGGTCGGTTTATTAATCCCAACGGCATCTATCTTTCCCGATGCCAAAGCCTCGGCATTTTTATTGTGGCTTCCCGTATATTGTACTTCTCTGAAGTCTTGTTCTGGAGCGATATTATTGCTAACGAGATGAGCTAAAGGAACGAGATATCCAGAAGTTGACGATTGATTGACAAAACCAAAACGCTTACCTTTTAAATCTTCGACTGTCTTAATTCCACTCTGGGTATTCGCAACAATCGTACTGGTATACCAAGGTCGTCCCGTTCTTTTATCGATATAGGCAACGAGGGGTTCGAGTTGGGGATTCCGTTGTTTGGCTCGGACATAGGAAAAGGGTCCTAAATACGCCATTTGGACTTTTCCCTCGGCGATTAAATCGATCGCATTTTCATAGTCTTGAGAAATTTGAATGTTAACGGGCAATCCTAATTTTTCTTCGAGATAATCAGCCAGAAGTTCGCGCTGCTGCTTTTGCTCGTCTGAACTTTGGGACGGACTCATGGCAATATTAAGACTGCTGAATTTTTGCTCTGCATTTTTTTGGGGTTCAACGGACGAACTCAGATCGTTGCTTGCCGATTCATTCGCATCGGGTTGAGAATTGGTTACACAACCTACATTTAACAACGCAATTGTTAGACCCAGCAGTATAAAAGTTTTGGTTTTGGGATAACGCTCTTTCAGTGTTGAAAATTGAGAGAAGTAATCCATTATAATTGTCCTTGAGTCTGCTAAGATAACAAATTATTTGAGGATGAGAGTTAATGGGGAAGGGTGCATCTCAAGTTTGACAAAAACACGGCGATCGCAGATGACAATCATTCTTCGCTCGTATGGATTAACATTTTTGAGCTGCACCCCCATGGCAGGAAGCTAAGCATGCGGAAAGTGATAAACGATAAAGGAGGCGATTGCGAGAATTAAAATAACTCTCGCAAATGCCTCGAAACAATATCGAGGGAGAGTACATCTTGTTTTAGCAACATAACCCAGTTCTTGAGGATTGCCCTCGGGCTGAGAGGAATTCTCTCTGGGTCGATTGGATAAGAGCGTGAGGCACTCGCTTAGCAAAGCCTTTCCGGAAGGAGTCGGTTGCTTTGGAGAGTGCGATCTCGCTGTCTGACTGGGTTGGATAGGATGGGAAAAACTCCCCATCCTCCCAGTGCAGTTGGCAAATGCGAGTCCCCATCCTTTGACCGCTCAAGCGCAACCACAAGACTCTCGGTCACTTGATGAACCCTTGAGGTGTTCATTCATCATCTTAGTGCTCCGTCATTTGCCCGAGCTAGGGGCCAAGGACAATCTTGTGCGAATCTTTACATTATTCGCCTTTATTTTAAAGTTTCAGTTAATTCAATGCAGAAAACAAAGATGATTTATCTTTTGACTTGTAGCAAATCTGACTTTAAAAATAGATCTGTTTATTTCTTGTCCAACAAGGCTTTCACAAGTTTTTCACAATTAATATTTATACTTTCACAAGTTTTTCACAATTTTAGTGTAGCACAATTTTTAGAAGGAATTAAAAACAAGATTCTCTCCAATTTACTGTGTCAATTACGGAAAAGTTGGAGCGCAGTTGGAGACAAAAACTGAGAACGCCAGTAAAATTACGGAGTCGTTTCGATCGCTAAAGGTAAGGCAGCATGAACGAAGGAGAGAAGAGGTCCGGTTTGTTCCGTGCCATTGACGGCGAGATCGCTATGACAGAGATAGAGTTTTTCCCCCGTCCGTGCCAGCAAATCTCGCAAAATGCGTTCTAAGCGCGCCTTATCCGCTTCGACTCGATCTTCCGGCATCCAAGGAAACCCCGACCAATCTTTGAGAAAGAGGGGAGAGGCAAATAACTCCGTTGCCCCACCACTTTGCCAGAGGTGAGACCCCACATCCAGCCAAAAATGCCAAGGATGGGAACGATGTAAGGAACGGTACTGGAAGATCGTCGCGAGGGTAATGGCGTTAGGTTTCCTTGCCCCCCAAGGTCTGGCCGGGCGGGCATTGGCGGTGATGGTTCCCCGGCGCAGGAGTTGGATAAATTGGGCGATGGTATCGGTTCGCGATCGCCCTTGGGGTTCGTTTTGGCGCAGTCGGCGATCGGTTTCCCAAAAATGTTGGGCGGTATCCATGAGTTCCCGCAGGGCGGCGAGTTGGGAGTAGGTTAAGTTACTTCCGTTCCACAAAAAATCTTTCATGGCGCGATCTAACAGGGCGCGAGGGGTTTGTTTTTGCCGTTTTGCGGTCTCGATCCAGTGGCGAATGCCCTCATAAGCATTCATCGCCCGATGTCCCAAGCGATCCCAACGGGGATAGGTTTCCCCGGGTTTGAGGTGGGGATAGTCGAGATCGAAATAATAGCAGCGATCGGCTAAAATTCCCGCCCGGACGGGATCGATATCCGAGATAAATCTCCCCTCTTCTTCTTCTTTATCCTGCCAGCGCCGACTTAAAACCACTAACATTTCCCCTACGGTTTCCCGTTCTATCAAGCGACCCAAACCGGGATAAATAAGGGCGAGGAGAGTGAGGAGGGCGCGGACGAGGGGAGAACTGATGAGGGGTCGCTGTTCGTTGAGGGGTTCGATGGCGATGCCCCGTTGGCTGAGAATTTCCATGAGGGTGTAGCGAGCGATCGCGTCCAAACCGGGGGCAATAATGGCAATATCTCGGGGTTCCACCTGCTTTTTCTCAATGGCATCGATAATGACTTCGGCGGTTTGACGCAACAGGGCCGATCTCGAAATCGCTTGAATGAGAGATACGGAGGGGGGCAGCCCGGGCAGGAAAACGGGTTCGATCGCCAGTTGAATCGCAATTTCTGCCAGTTCCGAGGAGAGTCCCGCCGGTCGATTTAACTCTTCTACCGTGTCGCAGCGATCGCCGAGTTGGGCGAGATAGTTGGGGTCGGCGTTGAGTCCCAATCTCGCTTTCCCGTTGGGGTTATAAGTGAAGGCGGCAAAAGTGCCTTCATCGAGGAAGAAATCGAATAAATCCTTGGCAATGGCAGGATAATCGTCCGTATCGTCGGCAAAAATGGCTTGAAAGCGGCGGCGCAGGTGCTTCTGATAGATGCGATCGTCGAGTAAATAGCGCCAGTACAGTTCGTAAATAATGCCATAACTCAGCAGTCCTCGGTCTAAGCACCACTGTCGCCATTGCAACAATAATTTACCTCGGAGTTGGCTGGTTGGAGGCAATTTTTCCCATTCCGGTTCGGCAAATCCCATTTCCAAGAGTTGGGGGATGTCTTCCCCGGGAATGCCGCTTGCCCCTGCGAGTTGCAACAGATCTAAGGTTTGGCGAATGAAGCGATATTCGGTGGTGCCGGCATTTTGCAGATTTTCCTTATCCAATGCCGATCGCCACAGTTGGGTGGCGAGTTCTTGTTCGGTTTCTGGGCGCAACCGCAGGGGAAACTGGGCTTTGAGGTTTAACCGTTGAAAGAGAAGCGGCCAAAATAAGGTGACTTCATCGCTAATAAAACCGAGGGGGGTTTTGGCAATGAGAGGATAGCTTCCCGCGACTTCCGATGCGAGGCGATCGGCTAAGTTTCGGCGGTTGTCATCGTTGGCAGCAAAGACGAGAATGGCGGGAGTAATGGGTTGTAATTTCTCTTTGGACAGGGTGGGCGAGTGTTTTCCCCGCAACCACTGCCGAAATTCTTGAACGAGGCGAGTTGTTTTGCCACTGCGCGTTGTACCGACGATCCAAAGGGACATTTTTATTTGTTATTTGTTGTTGGTTATTTGTTATTTGTTGTTGGTTTCCTGACTGATAACTGATAACTGGTGACTGAATAACTGTTCCAGATTTGCTACTATACCACGTACATCTGTTGGTTGGTCTTGTCTGTCCTTATTGAGAAGAGAAATTGAACCATCATGAAATTTAAAAATATCATCCGCAATGCTAAGCGATGGTACTATGGTACTCCAGAACGCGCTCTTGATGAAGCCTATCGTGCGGCTTTGAAAATTGAAGCCTTGGAAAACGACCATTTTGACGGGCAAAAGGTGTGTGCGGAAACTTGCGATCGCAGCGATCGCGTGTTGGAGTTATTTGAAACGGAGGTTAAAAAATACTTAAAAAAAGCCAAGATTCGTTTGGCAGAATTTAACGCCACTCGAGACTGGTTGAGCGATCCCGACGAACCGAAACCGTCCTATTACGATCTCGCCTCTACAGACCGCACGGCGATTATTTTGGAAAAGCTCGATTTTATTGATAAGGTGATTTCTAAATATGAGGCTTCTCAACAAGTCTCGCCAGAAAAATTATCTCTTTCTTTAGTCGCGGCTAAAGAAATGAAACCCCTTTCGCCAAAAGACTCGAATTCTCGCAGTGTTGTCAAGAAAAAATTTGAGAGCGAACAGTTAGTTGCTTCTATCGATATTAATAACAAGCCCAATCTGGAAAGCGCGGTGGATAAACGCGGTGCGGTGCCGCGATCGATTTTAAGTACCTTTAATCGGATCAAGCGAGAAATTGGCCCGGATTCGGGAGAATCGGAAGAAGAAGTCGTCGATAAATTCCGCCAATCTCGCAATCGAACTTCGCTTTCGATTAAATTCCTACTGCTTTTGATTATTATCCCATTACTGACTCATCAATTAACTAAAACTTTTATTTTCAAGCCCGCGATCGCGCATAATTTTTTCCATCAACAAAGTGAAGTTATTTTTTTGAATCAAGATTTACAAGATGAGGCGTTTGAGGAGTTAGAAAACTACGAACGAACCTTAAAATTTAGTCATTTTTTACAGCGATCGTCCAAACTAAGCGATGAAGAAATTGAAGAAGAATTGGGGGGAAAAGCTGAAGAACTGGCGGAAAAATATCGCGATCGCGGTGCGGATGCCGTGGCGAATATTTTTGCCGATCTGGCCTCTCTGATTGCCTTTGGTTGGGTAATTTGGAGCAGTCGCGAAGAAGTTAAGATTTTAAAGGATTTTATTGACGAACTCATTTACGGCTTAAGCGATTCAGCCAAAGCATTTCTGATTATTCTGTTTACCGATATGTTCGTCGGATTTCACTCACCTCATGGTTGGGAGGTTATTTTATCGGGAGTTACGCGCCATTTTGGGTTACCGGAAAGTCGCGATTTTAACTTCCTCTTTATCGCCACCTTTCCCGTGATTTTAGATACGGTTTTGAAATATTGGATCTTCCGCTACTTAAATCGGATTTCTCCTTCTGCGGTGGCTACTTATAAAACCATGAATGAATAACCGATCGAGCGACGATGTTTATTCCGATCGCATCTTCTCAGAGAAAAGATTAAAATAGAAAATACCGTTCGAGTGACCTGTAAAAATCAATAACTAGAGAATAATGAAAAGTTCCTATTTACTCGCCCTAGCGATCGCGACGGCGAGTCTTGTTAGTTTACCTCCCCTTCCCCTACAAAGCCAAGGATTACCCGCGACCTTTCAAGGTTCCGCACCCCGTCTCGAGGAAGTGAGAAGCAGTTCGACGCGAACTTACTCGAGTCGTGCTAAATATTATTTCACGATTACTTTACCCGATACGGCAGAAACCTCCCTGCAAGGTGTTGTGATTCAACAACGGGGCGGACAAGAACGCATTCGTTTTAAACTAGAAGACACAATGGCTTTTCTGGGGACATCTCGCGATCGCGGCGAACCTTTAACTATCCAAAGTATGACTTACGACGAATCAACCCTCACGATTATGGTGGAACTGGAAGAAGCCATTCCTCCCGGTACGACCATGAGTATCAGACTCAAACCGCGACGCAACCCTAGATGGGGGGGAGTCTATGGATTTGGGGTAGCCGTTTTCCCAGAAGGCGAAAATGGGCGAGAACTCTACTTAGGATCGAGAAGATTAACCTTCTACGAACGCTTGCGCCCGAGATTTTGATCGGAAAAGGAGGAAAGATGAAGGAATTTCAGAAGGAGGAAGGAGGAATTTCAGAAGGAGGAAGGAGGAAGGATGAAGGATGAAGGATGAATTTTTCTCCTCTCCTCCCCTTCTCCCCACTAAAAAATAGTGCTAAACTAAAGCCGAGAAGAAATTGGGCTCGTGCATCCAACCCCCAAACATTTTAAGTTTTGAGTAATTCTTGAGTTGAGGAGAATACTATGGAAGTTCTCGGTTACACTCACATGGCGGTGACCTATGAAGAAACCGTCGGACCTTTAGCCATTCGCTCGATCGCTCTCCCCCGCAGGTTGAGTTTAAAACAAATCGGTAGCGCTATCGCGATCGCGGGTTTTCTGCTCTTTGGCGGAACGGCGATGATTGCTTCGACTCGTCCCCAAACAACCCCTATTCATCAAGAAGTTCCGGGTTTCTAATCCATCCCTAAAATCTTGATTTTTCTCCAGCCTCTAGCCAGAGCTAGGGGTTTGTTAACCGTTTATTATGAAGAAATATTGAAATGAGTTGACAAATTGCGCTAAAGTAACCTAAAGATTTTAGGTTTTTGATTGCCCTTGTCATCAGCATCCCTCCTCATCTGGCACGGAAGTCGCGATCGCCGTCCTCATCTCGCAGTTTCTCGGTTAACTGCCCTCGTGGCTCGAGAATGCCAAGCGATCGCCGCAAGTTCTGCCCTGGGAAATACTCTGGTTTTACCCAAACCCCCTCTTATCGATTGTGCCGCACTGGAATTAGCTCCCTTACCCCTACAGGAAAGTATCCTTCGCTTTGCCAGACTTGCGCAAGCACAAGGTTGGCAGCGCGTGCAAATTTGCCCCTTGTTCCTGTTAAATGGGATTCACGTCAGCGAAGATATTCCCGCAGAAGTCGCCGCCGCGCGATCGCGACTGAGGGGAGAAATTGAATTAGAATTATTACCCCATTTAGGATCGCGCCGAGAAATGGTGCAATTACTTGCCGCCGCTTTTTCTCGCATTCGAGCCCGAGGTCGCATTATACTGGCTCACGGCAGTCGGCGGGAGTCCGCCCAACACAAAGTTGAAGAAATGGCGATCGAGCTGAATGCCCTGCCTGCTTATTGGAAGGTTTTGCCGGATTTAGAAACACAAATTTCCCATTTGGTTACTGGCGGACAGAAAAATATTGCCATTCAGCCCTACTTTTTATTCACCGGGGGGATTACCGACGCGATCGCCCGAGAGGTTCGGAGATTGCAATCTAAATTTACCGACACAGATTTATTTTTGGGACAACCCCTCGGCGCAACGCCAGAACTGGCGAGATTAATTAGAGATTGGATCGACTCATGACATTAGAACGAACAGCAACTTGTTTGGGTAAAGTGTATCTCGTGGGGGCAGGACCGGGGGATCCCGGTTTAATGACCTTAAAAGGAAAAGGAATCCTCGAATGTGCGGATGTAGTGGTTTACGATGCCCTCGTCAGTCCGGCAATATTACAAATGATTAACCCCCGAGCCGAAAAAATCGATGCAGGAAAGCGCCGAGGGAGACATTCCAAACTACAGCAGGAAACCACACAAATTTTAATCGAGAAGGCACGGGATAACGCAATCGTCGTGCGCTTAAAAGGGGGAGATCCCTTCGTTTTCGGACGGGGAGGGGAAGAAATGGAAGATATTATCGCCGCCGGAGTACCTGTAGAAGTCGTCCCGGGAATTACCTCGGGCATCGCCGCACCCGCCTATGCAGGCATTCCCGTCACCCATCGCCGTTATAGTTCTTCGGTGACCTTTGTCACCGGTCACGAAGCGGCAGGGAAATATCGCCCGAACATTGATTGGGGTGCGATCGCCCGGGGTTCGGAAACCATTGTCATTTACATGGGCATTCACAACCTCCCCAACATTACCGCACGATTGCAAGCCGGAGGATTGAGTCCCCAAACGCCTATCCTTCTCATTCGTTGGGGGACGCGTCCGGAACAAGAAGAACTCGCGGGCACCTTGGCAACAATTAGCGAACGGGTTGCTAAGACCGGCTTTGAAGCGCCCGCGATCGCGATCGTCGGCAAGATTATCAACTTTCGGGAACAGATGGGGACAAACGAAAAACCGTAAAAAATCGAACAGATTTGCCCATCACCGATTGCCGATTACCGATTGATGGCATCATATTATCTATATGAGAATCCCTTAACCCTTCGTTATATTGGCTTCCTCGAGCCAGTCATCTTTTTCATTATCAAAGATGAGAAGCCAAAAACCGAAGAAATTAAGGCGATATTGTTTCCATAACAAAAAAATGGAGCAAAAATCCATTGGAGGAGAAGAATGCGCTTTTTAAGATTTGCCGCGATCGCTTTGGCGGTACTGTTGTTCGGCTTGCAAATGGCCGCGGACAGCGCTCGGGCGGTTAACATAGATGAGAACTATCGAACTGTGAAACTTAACGCAGAAGGCGAGATGGTTGTCATCACCAACGAACAATTAGAAAACGGGAAAAAGGTAATGATCGATTCCTGTAACCAATGTCACATGGCAGGAAGAACCAAAACCAATCCCAATGTCACCTTAAAATTAGAGGATTTGGCAGGCGCTTTCCCTCCCCGAGATAGCATTGCGGGCATTGTGGATTTCATGAACGATCCCAAAACTTATGATGGAGAAATATCCATTGATGTTTTACATTACAGCACGAGTCGTCTCGATCTCTGGCCGGAAATGAGAAAATACGGCCAAGACGATCTCTACGATGTAGCGGGTTATATTCTCGTTCAGCCTGCTTTACAGGGCAAAATGTGGGGTGGCGGTAAAACCGTTAACTAACACTGTAAAAGAGTGTGGGGTGTTGAGTCTGACACTCTCACTCCTCCCTCAATCTATCATCGGATCGGGATGTGGCGAAGCCATATCCCTTTTCAATGAACGACGAACACTCACCCGTCAGCAAACAACCCATAACTAATAACTAATAACCAATAACCAATAACCAATAACAAAAATGCAAATCCGAGTTGATTTACCTCAAAATGCTTACGATATCGCGATCGCGCCGGGGAGTTTGGATACCATTGGCGAACAACTCCAACCCTTGCATCTTGGTAAGAAGGTTCTCGTCGTTTCCAATCCATCGATTTTCAAGCATTACGGGGAGAGTGTGCAAAAATCTTTGGAAAGTGTGGGGTTTGCAGTCGCCACCCATCTCATTCCCCCAGGAGAACGTTATAAAACTTTAAAATCGATTCAAAAGGTCTACGATACTGCCTTAAATAATCGCCTCGAGCGCTCTTCCACGTTTATTGCCTTGGGTGGGGGGGTCATTGGCGATATGAC
>JBFRWJ010000620.1:0-7823 GCA_051439525.1 Spirulina sp.
AGGTTATTTCTGTTCCTCTCTCTCCATTTTATCCTATCGCCAAACTATTGAGAGATTGTTCATCAAGCAAATCTTAAATTCATGTAGGGTGCGTTAGTGAAACGTAACGCACCTCAATTCTTAAACAACGGTGCGTTACGCTGCCGCTAACAGCACCCTACGGGCTTAATATTTATTTTATAAACAGCCTCTAAGACTGTTTGGTTTGACCCAAAAAATAAGGTTTCAAGCCTCCTCCTTCAGGAGGAAAACCCAAAAAATTCCGAATTTCAAGCCTCCCGCTTTAGCCGGAGGTCATTGTTCATTGTTCATTGTTTATTGTTCATTGAAATGACTGCAAGTTTGCGATTTTGAGAAAGAACATAAAACAAACGCCATATGAGTATGCCCGTAGTTATCATTACTGCTAAAGTTAAAATCCACCATATACTCACGGCTGCCCAACCCAATATGATTGCCAAAAAATAGCTGCCTCCCATGCCAATACTCCCATAAACACTAATATCGATCCACATGGGAACTAAGGTATCTTGCAATCCATTTAATGCACTAATCGCGATCGAATTCAAAGCATAAACGCCTTGACAAAGTGCCGCCATACCTAGTAATGATACTGCTATTCTAACAATTTCAGTATAGTTCACGCTGGAACTATCCAAGTAAATCGAAATAATTTGCCGAGAAAATAACCAGATAATCAAGGCAATAAGAGTGGCAAGGATTGCACTCAAAAAGAGATCGATCGAGAGTGCATTTTCGATTCCTTTGCGATCGTTTAATCCGAATCTTTGTCCGACGCGAACAACAGTCGAATAGGAGAGCCCCCAAGGAATCACAATCGCTAACTCAAAAATAGATTTGGCAATTTCATGAGCAGCCAAACTTTCCGTTCCTAAATAGCCCATCAGTAATGCTGCCCAGGCAAACATTATCAATTCCACACCATATTTAATGCCGATAGGAACGCCAATTTTGAGAATCTTTAAAAATAGTTCGCGATCGCCGTACCAAAGAATTTTGAAAAGTTGATATTGTTGAAAATCAGCGTGACACTGCATATAGCCTACGACGATCGCAAAAGTTAGCCAAAATATAATTGTACTCGACCAACCCGCTCCAGCTAATCCCAGTGCTGGAAATCCCAAATGACCGAACATGAGGATATCATTGACGAACCCGTTTAAGATAATAGAAATGACTGTAACGAGAGTAAAAAATTGAGGGCGATCGCAGGATGTTGCAATTTCTTTCAAAGCAATAAGGCCCAAGGCAGCAGGTAAGCCCCAAACAATAGCCCGCAAATAAATTGTGGCGAGGCGAACAATCTGTTCTTCTTGTCCCAATCGCGTTAAAATCGAACCGAGATGCCAGATCGTTAGCATCATGGGTAAAGACAAAATAAGACAGAGCCAAAGTCCTTGCACGGTCAGTTTACGGAGTTGTTCGATATCTTCTCTGGCAAAAACTTCCGCCGCGATCGCACCGAGTCCGTCAAATAAACCCTTACTAATATCAATGAATAAGTAAAGAAGAATAACACCCAATCCTCCCGCCGCTAAACTCTCGCTTCCCAGCCATCCCATCATCACGGTATCGACAAATCCGATCGCGGTTTCTGCAAATTGAGTTAAAATTGAAGGAATTGCCAATCTCAGAGAGCTTTGTATTTCTGTTTGTAGAATTAAACGCGATCGTCTTTGAATGAGTTCCATGAGAATTCATTAACTTTTTAAATATTGACAAAAGAATGATTGAATGATACCATGATTTAAGCAATAAAATTGGATAGTTATTATATGTTGTGTATTGCTGGGGAAGTTCGCGAATCAAAAATAGCTGAGGCTGGACAAGGCCTATTTACTTTAGAGTTCTTGCCCAAAGGAAAAATTGTTATTTTTTATGTAGGTAGTGTTTACGATCGTATTATTGATAGAAAAATATATCTAGAAAAATATGCCCATCATCCGAATTCACAACATTGGGATGCTTTTGTTAGGTTAGTCGGTCGTTATTATGTTGGCAACTTCGAGCCCCCCGAACCGGAAGATTATGTCAATCATTCCGATACCCCCAATCTCGTGTATCATTGCGGTATATTTATAACCGCTCGAGAGATTAAAATAGGAGAAGAGTTAACAGTTGATTATCGTTATTTCGTGAATGAAAACCAATCTGAGAAATTTAAAGTTAATGGAGAGCCGCTCTTTGGGCTATCTGACAAAGAAGCCTTATTGCGATCGGCTCGAGAATTAATTGCCATCTTGGAAGATGTAGAGGATTTATCCTAACTTTTTCCATGGGAATTATTGCAACAAAATGCGTTGTGCCAAGATAATTTTGCGCCTTAAATTGCTAAATTTGTCCAATCCCGTGCGATTATTGGGTAAATGTTTTAAATGAGAAATATCGCCATTGAGTTCCATTTCCCAGCGATCGCCTTCCCCAACCAATTTAACCACCCCGCAAAGGGGACGACGAATTTTAGTTTTATTTTGCAATAATTCTTGTGCCATACAAGCAATGGGGTCAGAATGGGTAACGATTAAGAAGTTTTCGGGAAATTCTGCGGCTAACTTGCGGATGGTTTGACGCGATCGCGCCCGCATCACCCCCTCGGGTTCGGGATAGCGCACTGCAACCCGAGAAGTATAAGTGAGATCGATTCGAGGGAAATCTTTTGCTAAAGCGGCAACGGGGAGAATTTCTGGAGTGAGAGAAATAAAAGAAAGAGAAAGAAACTCAGATAAACCTGCCTCGAGTTTGATGGGTAACGCGATCGCCTCCGCCACCGCATTTGCTGTTTCCACAGTACGCAGAAAGGGAGAGACAAAAATATGTCGAATATTCTCCCCCCTCAAGCGCTGACCCAGCGCCCTTGCCTGTTCTCTCCCATCAGGGGACAACCCCGGATTGAACGGTTGCCCCGCCATATAGAGCCAATTGGGGTCGATAAAATCTTCGCGGTTGCCATGTCGGGCGATCCAAATCGTTTGTTTCATATTCTGTGGGATGCGATCGTGAAATAACTGGTGACTGGTGAGGTGGTGACTGAAAATACCTGTTGACTCTTGACAGCCTGCAATGAACAATTACCAAAGAACCGTTAACAAAAATCAACATGAAAATTTTATTCGTTGCGGCAGAGGTTGCACCATTAGCTAAAGTTGGGGGGATGGGGGACGTTGTGGGGACGTTACCCAAGATTTTACGCAAAATGGGGCATGACGTGCGCATCTTCATGCCTTACTACGGCTTCCTGAACAATAATCCTACCTTGGATATTCCCGATGAGCCCTTGTGGTGGGGAACGGCGATGTTTCAAAAATTCGCCGTCTACGAAACCAAATTTGACGGCGACGTTCCCCTCTACCTCTTCGGACACCCCTCCTTCGATGCCAATCGCATTTACTACGGCGATGATGAAGATTGGCGCTTTACCTTCTTTGCCAATGGTGCGGCAGAATTTGCTTGGAATTATTGGAAACCCGATATCGTGCATTGCAATGACTGGCATACGGGGATGATTCCCGTGTGGATGAACGAAACCCCAGATATTAAAACAGTTTTCACCATCCACAATATTGCCTATCAAGGGCCGTGGCGTTGGAAATTAGAGCAATTTGCTTGGTGTCCTTGGTATATGCAGGGTCATAACACCATGTCCGCCGCCGTTCAATTTGCCGATCGCGTCACTACCGTTTCCCCCACCTACGCCCAACAAATTCAAACCCCCGCCTACGGAGAACAAATCGACGGGTTGATGTCCTTTGTGAGCGGTAAACTGCGGGGAATTCTCAACGGGATTGATATTGAAAGTTATAACCCCGAAACCGATCGCTACATCGTCGAGAATTTTAACGCCGACAGCATTGAAAAGCGGGTTGAGAATAAAATTGCCTTACAAGAGGAATTGGGTTTAGAAATCGATCCCGGCAAGTTTCTCGTGGGGATGGTCACGCGCTTGGTGGAACAAAAAGGCATCGATTTGCTCATGCAAGTCATGGATCGCTTCCTCTCCTATAGCGATGCACAATTCGTCCTTTTAGGCACCGGCGATCGCTATTACGAGACCCAAATGTGGCATTTAGCCTCTCACCATCACCGTCGCGTCTCGGCGCAAATTCTCTACAATGACGGACTGTCCCGTCGGATTTATGCGGGAACCGATGCCTTTTTAATGCCCTCTCGCTTTGAACCCTGCGGCATTGCCCAAATGCTGGCCATGCGTTACGGTTCGGTTCCCATCGTTCGCCGTACCGGTGGCTTGGTAGATACCGTCACCCATCACGATCCCGTTAATGGTGCGGGGACGGGTTACTGTTTCGATCGCTACGAACCCCTCGATTTCTTCACCTGTATGGTGCGAGCTTGGGAGGGCTATCGCTATACGGATACGTGGAAGAACTTACAAAAACGCGGTATGGCCCAGCGATTTAGTTGGGATGACTCGGCCCGAGATTATATCAAACTGTATAAGGAGATTTTGGGGCTTCCCATCGAGGAACTCCTTCCCGAAGAAAAAGCTGCAATGGGGATGGCTGCACCCACTCCCGTTCCCAGCGCCGTGTGAATTATCCCGACTATACCGCCAAGCGGTTAGTCGGAGTAATTCACAGATTTTCTATGCCACTCCACTCCCGCAGGATGGGCAAAATCCAAGTCACGGGCGATCGCTCCTCAACTGTCACCCGAACGGTTGTCGGGGTTCCCGGAGTCATTTCTAACTGCGGCCCTCGAGAAGAGGACCACTGATAGCCACTAAAGGTTGTCGGATTCGTTTGCAGGCGAGCGATCGCTTCGATTTTCCCCCCGCCTTCCCCCATTAATTGTTGCACGACTTCCGGGTTGCCCACCACCGAAGTTGCACCCTCGGAAGTCACGGGAAAGGGAGATACGGCGACGATCTCGCCGACAATTCCCCCAAATCTCGCCCGTTTTACCGTATTCGGTGTCATTAAAATCTGCATTCCCGGTCGAATTTTTTTACCATCCTCAACGGCAAAATAGGCAACGCTCACCATTTCGCGGCTTTCCCCTTCGATTTGCAGGGTTCCCAAAGGGGTTCCGGGGTTGAGATATTGCCCGACCGCGGCCGCGATCTCCACCAAACAGCCAGCGTGGGGACTTTTGATAATGCTGTGGTCTGCGACTTCTTTTTGCAAGCGAGCGATCGCTTGCTGGAGTTCCTGAATCCGATTGTTCTCGCGATGGGTTGCTTCGAGATTATCCTGTTCTAGCTGTTTGCTCCGAGCATCCAATGTTTCCAACTCAGCTTTTAATTGGGCGATACTGTTGAGATTGTCCAGATATTGCTGTTGCCATTCCGTTGCTCGGACCTGCAACTGCTGTAGCTGTGCTTGAATTTCCGAGATATTTTGACGGCTTTGCCGATATTCTCGTTCTGCTTGCAACACCCGTTCTTCGGAAATTGCACCAAGTCTTTGCAATTCCTTTTGCTTGACGAGTCGCTGTTGGAGAATGGGGGTTAATTCCTCTGCGTCTTTGAGACTTTGTTGCAGGCTGCGACGCTGTTGAGAAATCCCCTCGAATCCTTCATTTTTAAGGCGGGGAGTCAGTTCTTGAAGATATTGCCAGCGTTGTTGCAAGCTCTTGCGTTCGGCGATAAGGGTTTCCCGTTCTAGCACGGTTCTTTGTTGTCGCAACGCGGTTGTTTTTTGGAATTGTTGGTTCAACTCGGCTAATGTCTCTCGTTGCTGTTGTAACTGCTGTTTTATATCGGAGGGATCGATGATTCCGAGGATTTCGTCCTTTTGTACGCATTGTCCGTCTCGAACCTTTAAAGATTGCAATTGTCCGGAAATGTTGGATTGCAACTGTACCACCCGACGGGGATTAATCAGCACGCCCTTACCCGTGACGGCGATGGGAATATTGCCAAATACGCTCCAGAGTACCCCGAGACTGCCTAAAATCGCCAATCCCCCCAAAGGCAGCCAATCTTTGGGACCGACCACCTGCATCAAGCGATCGAGGCGTTCCGGGGAAGATAGGCGATCGAGGGCTTGTTGGCGAAAGATACGGCGTTTTTTCTCAGACATTCACGAGGTTTTGGGATTGCATCACAAAAGCATTAGAATTTCAGCTTATCCCATTGATTCCCACAGCAATACGGAAGGAAGCTCTTCATGAGCCAAACGCAGGAGTTCGTAGCCAATACCGGATAGCCCTTGGAAAAAGCCGGGGTTGAAGACAGAACTCGGCAAATTGGAGAACAGTTGGTATGACCCGGCTTCTCGGGCGCGGACGACAACGGTGGTGGCTTTTTGGAGAGCAACCCGTCGCCAGTCCGGGCGATCGCACTGTTTGGCGGCCACCAATAGAACTTCCGCGAGTCCCAAATTCCCGCAGCAGAGATGATCGACAGGCTTTAATCCCTGTTGTTGCGTCGTTTGCAGGGCAACTTGAATGTCCTGTTCGATCGCGTCGGTTTTCAAAATGCTCGAGCAGCCCAGCCGTCCCAACCCGATTCCCGCAGCCCCATGACACCATTGAACCGGAAAAGCGGAGGTTTCCCCCGGGTTCAAGTCGCGAAAATCCGGCCAGTTCGCCTCGGATTGAGAAAAAACCCTGCCTTCGTAGTCCATGCCTTCTAGGGCGGCATCCCGGTAGCGCGGATCGTCGGTGGCGGCGTACAATCGCAATAGGGCATAGGCCATTCCGGCTGCACCGTGGGAGAAGCCGGTCAGGGGTTTTTCGCCTAACGTTTGCCACGCTTTCGGTCCTTCTTCCGGGTGGTTTTGATGAGTGAGGAGGTTTTGCCCGCAAGCGATCGCCTTCTCTAAAACCGAGACTTCCCGGGTCGCATGATAAAGCGGGAGCAAACCTAAAATTGTTCCGGCGACCCCCCCGATAATATCCAAGGTTCGATCGCTCGCGATCGTCTCCGGCGCGATCGCGTCTGCTAAAATTTGCGCTTCGGTTAAGAGGGTGTCATCGCCAAGGAATTGAGCGATCGTGACGAAGGCATAGATAATCGACCCCAAACCTGCGGCACCACCAAGTCCCATCCGTCGAACAAAGCGTCCTCGGGATTCTGAATCCAAGGTTTTTAGGCGCTGGCGCAAAGGCTGCAAGACCCGCAAGGACAAATCGCTGAAGTGAGATTCTCGAGTGACCCGATACAGTCCGGCTAAGAAAAGTGCCACACCGCAGCGCCCATCGTAGAGACTGTCCTCGAGCAACTGGAGTTGAAAGCGCTCTGCTTGCGGCACAAACCCCATCCCAATCCAGTTGAGGCTGCCATCGGCATCTTGCAGGGCTCTCCCTTCGAGTTCGGCGGCGATCGCCCGGGCTTCTTGAATCAACTGCTCGGTATCGAGCCGTGGCAAAACCTCTTCTTGCCAAGGCTGACCCTTATCTGTTGAGGGTTGAGCCATTCTAGCCGAGAAGGCCCCTTGAATGATAGCGACTTGTCGAGCGAGATCGGACTCGTCGAGGGCTTGAAATTGCTCTAAAACTTGTTGGTAACTGGCTTGCTTAAAATACTGGGGAATGACTGGGATATTTTTTAACTCCAGTGCATCACTGCTTGTATTGGCCGTAAAAAAGGGAATATCGAGTTGCTCCATTGCCCGCAGTTCGGCCTTCAGGATCGGCCAAGCATCTGGCTGCGTCCGAGCCACTAGAAAGGCTCGACTCAGGCGATCTAGCTCTATACTGTAGTCAGTCCCATTTTTGAGATAATCTGGTGTCCATGTATTGCTTAAAATGGTGAAGTAAATGCGGGTAGCGCGGAAAATAAACCGCACCTTCTGGTGTTGCAGTGCCGCTAGAGGACTATCTGCCGCGAGCAACTGTCCCCG
>JBFRWJ010000621.1:0-27994 GCA_051439525.1 Spirulina sp.
GGGCATGAAGGCTTCAAAACCGCCAAAGGCTAGAGCCATCTGCCACTTTCGAGAGATTTTCAGGGGCATCATGCCGATCGCAGATGACACTTGCAAATTATCCAAACCGACCAGAAGGGCAAAAATCAAGATCGCGCCCATAATTTACCTCATGATTGTTTTTGACCAAATCGGGAAAATATCAAGTCTCGGGCAGGCTGTAAATTTTCAAAATGCCCCCCTGTCGGCCGTAGATCAGTCCCCCAGCTACGACATAATTCTTCCAGACTGCCGGTCCCATACAATAGCCATAACCGCCGTTAAATCCGCCCGTTTGCATTCCCAAGTCATCCTGCCACAGAGTCTCCCCATCTTCGGCCTTAAAAGCATAGAGAGAGACCTTGGTAGTGGAGCAGAAAACCACGTCGTTAACGGTAGCGGGAGAACTCAAACCGCATTCTCCTGCCGTCTAGTACATGGGGGGGGAAGATTTACAGTAGCGGGGGGGATCGTTGCGATCGTCCATCGGCCAGGCATCCTCGAGGGTATTCCAGTCCATGACTCGCATAAAGGGCGTTGAAGTATAGTCGATACCGGGGGCTTGGTTGTGATAGTTCGGCCCTCCCATCCCTACAAACAACCGTTGCAAACCGGGATGAATCGATGCCGTACTGTAGGTTCCGAAGTAATTTTCTCCGAGAATTTGATTGGATTGTTCGTTGGAAATGGGCGGATTGATGAGGGTGGAATCGTTGAGTTGATCGGGGGTGAGATGGGGATCGATGGTGGGAATTTGAGAACCATCGGTGTAAAATGGCAACATCTGCCGCCATTTGATGACTTCTAGGGTGTCGGCATCGGCTAATAAGTAGCAACCATTTTTGCAACCAATGCCCACCACTTTGCGCCCTTGACGGGTGAATATTGTCGGCGAGGCACCAACATCTACATCGCTATCGCTAACCCGATAGCTGCTTTTTGCCGGAATTTGTACAAATCCTTTGAAGTCCCCGGATTCGGCATCGAGAGAGAGAAGGCCATTGGAATAGCCATGAGTGGGTAGGGGTCCATCTGGGACGGGATTGCCTGTAGCGCAGTAGATTCGCTTCAGATCCTCATCATAGGCAATGGAAGACCAAACCGAACAGCCCAAGGTCAGAAGTTGACCATAACGAATCTCGTAACCGGAAATCGCGTCTGTTGGTTTGGCGATCGCTTGATCCGGCAAAACATTTGGTGGGTTGTCGCGATCGTACTCAAACTTACAGGTGCAATAAATCCAGATAACTTTGCCGGTTTCTCCATCCAGACAGTAAACAAAGCTGGCAAGGTAGGGATTCTCTCCTTCCCCCATGCCGACGTATATTTTGCCCTTGACGGCTAAAGGCGAAGACCACCCTTCAGCCTGAGTCCCTGACTGGTAGATGGTCGTGTTGGTGACGGGTTGGTTTTTGTCGAGGTCGGCATGACGTAAGTCTGTCACCCACTGTTCCTCTAGCGTTTCGGCATCGAGGCAATAGAGTTTGCCGTTGAAGGCGCTAAAGTAAACTTTGCCATGGGCGATCGCGGGAGTGCATCCCATGCCTGTAAAGCCATGAACGTCCCCTTCACTCTGGTCGATCTCCCAAGTATATTCCCGTTCGATCGCCCCGGATTCGATATTGATTTTATAAAAGGTGCCACCATTGGATCCTTTGGCAGCCTGGCTGTTAGAAAGGCCGACATAAACATAGCCATCGGCGATCGCGGGTACCGAAAGAATCGATCCCGGCAAGGCTAAGGTATGAATTGCTGTCAGAGAAGCAACATTACTGCTACAAATGCTGCTTTCGGATTCTCCGATAAAGCCCGTATGCGCCGGGTCTTTATGGTACATCCACCAGTTAGAACTCGAATCGGTCATCGGTCTCATCTCCTAAGAAATTACTGCACTTTAATGGGCCCGCAATTGCAGCACCCAACTAAAATCGGATTGACCTGCTCGGTAATGGCAGCTCATGCAGCTATTACCCCCGGCTCCGGCTGCATCGTCCTGAGATTGGAAATAGGTCTCCATCACCGTATTGGTTATGCCATTGACGGGAAAAGCTCCCCCGGAATCTTGGGGATAAACGCCGCCTCCTTCCATCAACAAAAAGGATGCGGGATCGCTCGGCCATTGGGTAAACACTAACTCGTAGTTCTGCCAAACGGTTCCCTCTAGGGCTTTTTGATAGCGCCGATTGATATCTTGGGTAGATGCTCCCGCAGGGGTTGTGGGAATGGGGTTCAAGCGAGTCACTTGGACGGGGACGCGCTTGTCTCGAGGCGGCATTTTCGATGCTTTATATTGAGGTTTGTTCGCGTAACCCCCAATTGTTTTGGGAAAGGGCGTACCATTATTAAACGATAGGGGCGTGCTGGAAACAACACCCGGTATGGGAACATTGTCCACTTGTTCAAAAGTAGACCAGATCCACTCGGGAAAGTCTGCTAATTTTTGCACGACGTGAAAGCCCACCAATCCCATTTGTTTGTCTTGACAGGTGTGAGTCTTCGGATCGTAGACTTGGGCATCCACGACATAATAACGATTGAAGTCGTCTTGACCCGGAATCATTTCTCGCCAAGCGGCCTTGAGCATCATTGCGCCCAACTTTCTCGGGTTGGCGGTGCTCGCAGGCATTTGCAAGCCTTTAGATCCGGCGTTATATTCGGCATTGACAAGGTTTTTCTGCACATATAACCAACTCCCGGGATCGTCGTTTTTACCCCGCACGAAGTTATACTGAGCTTTGTCAAAGCGAACTTCATAGGACGCAAAGTTTTTATTTTGGTCGATCAGAGGAAAGGAAAACGCTTGATCGGTGGCATCGAGAACCGTGCCGACTTTGGAGGCCATGGTAAATACCTTTTGTCCCGGTTTGGCATTCTTGCAAACGATATTATTTCCCGCCTTGTGAGAATTCCAAGAGAGGGGGCGAACATCTTGGGGCTGACTGAAGAGATCGAAGGCTTCCCGATAAGTGCCCCAGACGACGGATCGAGCGCCTTGGGACTGGGACAAAAAGATATCGGGATTATCGGGTTGCTCGGGTTTGCCCCGATCGCCGGCTCGAGCCGGCCAGTTCAAGGCAATAAAGGATTGCCAAGAAAACTGGTCGAAGAAAGGGCGCGCTTCTACGGGAGATTGCTGGGAATTCAGCCCTTTGACTTCGACGGGGATGCGTCCGACGATCTCGGGTTGGAGGGGATCCTCGGGATTATTGGGGGAATAGGCTGCGACTAACCGCACATCCTGAATTTCTTCGGGAATGGCTGCGGCGATCGCCGCGTTAGGGAGGAGGATAGTGTCACCCAAAGGATTATCCCCCAAAATCTGATGGGTATTGTTGGGGGCAGCGCTACAACCCAAAGCAGTCAGACTGTAAAGGGAGAGCAGGCAACCAAAGGTGACCAGCCAGCGAACAAACTTAGATAACAACTTGGGCATTATAATTTCTCCGAACGGATTATCTCAAAGGCGATCGGCGCATCACTATCAGATCTGCACGTTTAGGAGTTGGATGCCAATTCCTACAGGCAAATTAGATGCTGGATTAGTGTTATTGACTTGTGGTAAAAGTTAGCATTTTTGTAAATATATCACTGAAAACCCAAATCTAATTGTTAAATATTGTTTCTGTAGTAGGGTGGGTAGGAGAATAAACGCTATTTTTTAATTCCCATGACTATACCCTGCCCACCCTACTGGCGTGACACGACTAAAATAGTGCAGCGATCGCCAAATGTTTTCCCACTCCTGCAATTTCGACAATGGTAGCGTTGAAAATTTCGACGGACTCTACCAACTACAGGTTTCAGGATTTAAGTCCGATTACGAATTCGCCATCGGACTTAAGTTTTAACCGCAATTGGCTCTAACCGAATTGTTTGTTTTCTCCTCAATCCCGAAGGAAAACACTCGAATTGTCTTGGAGCGATCGCTCTTGTTTTCAAGGCTTTCTCTGCCATCTATTCTACTCAATTAGCTGTGTCGCGCCACTACGTTACTTTTTGTTGAGAATTGGAAAATCCTCTTCTAAGATTCCATATAGAGAAAGTTCAGTGCAGCCAAGATCGTATGCTTTTTCAAATGAAAGATCTGCTCCGATTGCTCGATAGAAGCTTCTAGAAAATGCAACACAATCTTTATCAAAAATAACGTTAGGTAAACCAATAACATAATTGATGATACTGGAAAGTACTCGAGCTTGCACTTGAGAGTAGGGTGCATTCAAAATCACACACTTAATATGGCTCGAAAAAGGTTTAAGCAATCTTAATAGAGTTTGGGCTTTCACTAACTGAATATCTCCAGTCTCATCTTCAAATGCCAATCCCTCGTTTCCTCCTCCGTGTCCAGCAAAGTGAATAATAGTGGGTTGAAAATAAAACAATGCCTCTTGAAGATCGCTAAATCGCGCTGCCCATCTCTGTTCTAATGCAATCGTTCCCTGCTTTCTTGCTGCTGCAAGGACTGCATAGATTTCACGCATTTCCTCATCTAATCGAAGTCTTGTCGTATTTCTAGGATTTGCAGCTAAAATCAGTATCTTTTCTTGTGCTAAAAGATGAGATTGGTGGCGATCGCTATCAAGTTGGGTATTAGTCCTTAACGATCCAGAGAAGAGATTGGATTTTTTGAGGATAGGGGTTAAATTTTCTCGCAGTCCTGCTGTTTGAATAGCATTGCAGCCAAATTGAAACGCAATATCTAAAGTCGTGCCATTTGATAAAGCCTGATAAAAACCTTTAGAAAACTCAATCCCTACTCGATCTCCGATCTCCTGAGCCATACCGATAATACAACCTACATGTGAAGTCATAGCATTGGCTTGCACTTCTGTATAGCAAGCACTTAGAATTATACACTCTATCAAACATTCACGATGTTTTGAAAATAATTCAAAAAGTTCGTTGAGAGCTTCTGGGCTAACAAGGTGGGCCTGTCCTCGTTCATCTTCAAATGCTAAACCATACTTTCCACCACCATGACCGCAGAAGTGAACTATATGCGGCTCAAACTCTAGCATCGCTTCACGCAAATCTCGGATGCGAACTGCCCATCTAATTTCTACAATGAAATTAAATTTACTAGATTTTCTTAATGTTGCAAAAATTTCACGGACTTCTTCATCTAGTCTGAGACGAACTGTATTTTTTGGACAAACAGCAATAATCAAAACTCTCTTTATTAAAAGAGGAGATTTAGAGCTTTTTTGCATAGTTTTGAAATTCTGACAATCTTCAACAGAATTATCTGGGGCAGTCTTAGCCTCTTGTTTGAAATTGACTCCTAGCTGTTCTCTAGAGAGAGTTATTTGAGCGTTTCTTCTGATTGGAGTCTCTCGATTTGCGGATGAGGGAGTAGCTTCTAGTTCTGAACTGTATCGGGTTGCAGTAATTTCAGGTAGAAGAATCTCATAACGCGGTAATGGATCTTTCCCGGGTGCAGGTTCCCAAATTGCATTAGGCTTCCATTCTCCATCCAGTTCTCTGCGACATCGAGTTTCAACAATTAGTTTATTGTCAACAAGTTTTAAATAGTTGTACTGTAAGGGGTAGCCCGGCACCCATTCTCTAGTTGGTGCTCCAAATGTCCCAGCACAAATAATATGAATTTTTGCTCCTCCGGCACTAACTGGCTCGGGACGATATTGATTAGCCTCAGCCTTATGAATATGTCCATGAAAAGCAACACAAAATCCGCTTTGAGTTAACCTCTGCATAAACCCGAGTGTTTTTAATCGATCTTCACCAGAACTATTAATTGGATGATGCCATACAGCAAATTTGCGGCATTTTTTATACTCTTCCGAGTTGCGAATTCGATCGATAGCATTACTCAAGGCATCTTGGAATATATCCACGCGAGATTTGTAATAATGGTCTAGTTGCCAAGCAGAGTTAAGACCTAAAATAAGCAAATTATGATGGGGGAAATGATAAAAAATAGCCTGCTGTGAATATTCAAGCGGGTATTTTTCTCCTGTCACAGCTTTATAGAAGTCATTGAAATGCTTAAAGCGTTGTTGATATTTTTTCGGACTTAATACTTCAATATGGTCTTGTCCTTCTCTGTAAATAGTGCATTCAGGATCGGGTTGCCCTTTATTGTTTCGCGAGCCTTTATAGTCCTCTATTCGTTTAACACGATACGCTCGTTTTGATAGAGACCAATTAAGATCGTGATTTCCCGGAACAATCACAATTTGTTGAGCATCGAAATGGAACTCTTGTTGAAGATTCTTGATAAACTGTTTGGCAGCTTCATATTCTTTTGGTGTAGATTTATTGGCAATATCACCAGATAGAATAAGAATGTCAAGTTGAGAGCAAGTCAACCTATTTTTCAGGTCATCAGCAATTTGGCTATACCAATTACGAGCATTAGTTAAAGTACCAAAATGAAGATCGGACAAATGTAAAATGTTCATTGTGAACAAATATAAAATTGAGATAGCTAGCGTTAAATTTGCCGTACTAGAACTATTCTATCTTCATCAATTTCAATTGTGGTGCATGTCTCCGTTATAGCGATATATCAAAGACCTGTCAGGATGGTAAATCTTTGTTGGGGTTGCTCCGCTCAAAAGCATACTTCACGGGGCTTTCAGTTTGCTTGTCGCCTCTTTAGGTGACAGTGCGATCGCTATTATCCAGAACAGCGATCGCCAAAGTTCAAGGCAAAGAATCCAACTGTTCTTGTAATTCTTGGGGCGATCGCGGCAGCCAATCATCCCCTAACAAGGGTCGCAACATTTCCAGAGCTTCTTCTCGGGTTTGTCCGGTATTGGCTTCATGTCTGCGCCAAAAGGCATCCCACCAGTCCGGGGGTTCGACCTTATTGCCATCGTATTCCGTGGGTCGTCCCGTCTCGCCATCCACCACCAAACTCCCGACATAATCGGCATCGGCATAGACGCGATCGATCTGTTCTTTAATCTCGCGCATATCGCCTTCAGAAACTACCCCGTTACTGGTTGCCTTGTAAAATTGTATCGTCACTCGGATGGGAAAATCGGCATCCCGTTCGATCGCGAGGTTATCGATTTCCGTAAACGGTCCTTCAATTTCCCCGTGACCGATAACGGCAGCTTCAACGTCGCTGCGGGTGGCAGCTTCCGGGGCCGGTGCAGACATCACCACACCCGATTCCATGGCATCAAACTGAAAGCGCAGAGGATTTTTCTGTTTGAGGGGAACTTGGATTAACATGACCATATTTAATCCTTCTTGTCCGGCTGCTTCAACGGTCGGATCTGTCGTTGCGGGTTCTGAGGTTTGAAAATCGCTAAGACGCTGACCCGTCAAACTGGCGCGATCGCCGTTTTGGTTGAAAAATAAGCGCTGTCCCCACGTCATCCCCGCAGCAAACGCATCTCGCTGATTGTCGATAATGGTGACGCTCGTGCCTTCCCGGGTGGCTAAAATGGTCAGGACGGCAGGATCTCCCTCATAAGATTGATAGTTGAACAGGACGGGATTAAATTCGGCTTTTCCTTCTCTGGGAATGGGGAGAAAACAGGCTTGAGCAGAAACGAGGACGTGAGTATCGCGATCGGCGAGGAGAGAGGTTTTTCTTCCTTGCCAAGAGTCCGGCTGATTGAGATAGCGTCGCAAGTTTCCTAAAAATTCTCGCAACGATATCTTTTGCAGAGATGCTCCCTTTTCATTTCCCGTCAGGAGAAAGAAGCGATCGAGGGGAATATCGGCAGACTCATCGGTAAAATTGGGATGGCGAATGACGGGCATTAAATGCAATTGATACTCATCCGTGCGGGGATTGTGTTGTTGCACTTGAATGGTCATGTCGCTGATATTGGGACCCACCGCAGAGTTATGGTAGCGTCCCGTATCCTCCCAAGTCACGTTGAGGATATTTAAGCCGAATTTTTGGGCTAAGGCTTGCGATCGCTCGTGATAAACCATCGCAACGGTCTTTTGGATTGTCTGTTGATAAAAGGTATAATCGACGTAACTCATCGGTCTGGGGGATTCGGGTTGGACAGAAGAAGCGATCGCCCTGTGAGAATTTTCCGGTGCGATCGCGCTCGAAGTTAACCCGAGGGGAACGCAGAAAACGCAAAGCAGGGCAAGTTGTCTTAATAGCATAGCTTTCTCTCGTGGTTTGGATATCTTCAAGGTAGGACAATCTTTTGGCGAGATCGCGAGAGTTACAATTTTGGCAACAAGTCTGGACGAGAAGACAATTTTTATCTCTCTCATTAACAAAATCCAGAGAAAAATCTGGTTGTGAAGGTAGACAAAAAATCACTGGTACTGTTGCTTTCCCGTCAACTAATCTCCCGTAAATCATTTAACCGTCCGCTCGATCGCACCCCCAAAACCAACAGCAACATCATAACCGATTCGCAGGGTAAACAATCTTGCCTGGGGATTCTTTTGCTTTAACTTTAACGCGGTTTCTACGCCCGTTTTATCAATGCCGTATTCCCCTGTTTCCGAATCGATGACAATCATCTTGCCAATATTATCCTCAGACTCAACCTTTTGACGAATGCCATTTTCGTAAAGTTGTTTGGCTCTGCGAGCGACTTCTTCTACACTCCAAAAAATTGCTTGCACGATCGCTGCTCCTGCATTTTGCTCCTCGTATATTATAACAGCGCGATCGCCTATCAATTCAGCATCCCCCAACCTCAAAATTCAAAAACCGAAGTAATTTTGCATTCCCCTCATTTTTCCCATGCGCCTATTAAAGAAAAAGCCGCCCAATCCGCCGGGCGCGCGTATTGTTCTCGCGTCTTTAACATCGCTTGGCGCAAGGCTTTAGCTTTATTGGGATCTTGTTGGAGTTGGCGATAAAACTCGGTCATTAAAACTGCCGTCGGTTCGTCTCCCACCTTCCACAAAGAAACAATCGTACTTGCCGCCCCCGCCGTCAGGAACGATCGCGACAATCCCAATACCCCATCCCCAGTAATCTCGCCCCGTCCCGTATCGCAAGCGCTGAGGACGATGAGATTGGCATTGAGACGCAAGCGACTGATTTCCCACGACGTTAAAAACCCGTCAGTCTCCCCATCCGCCGTTAACGCCAAGGCACCGGGGGATCGCCCCAAGGCTTTGACTTCATCGAGCAAACCGTGAGTGGCGAGGTGAGCGATCGCGACTTTGGGCAATCGGTTAGCGATGGCGGTTTCCGTAGCGGCTTCACCTAAAAGAGCGGGAGTATCGAGGATTTGAGAAATATTTCGCGCCTCGGTTTCCGAACCCGGTAGGGGGGCGAGGGCATCGGAGTAACCCGGTAACGCGGGCATGACGGGATTGCCGACGATGAGAATTTCTGTGAGGGCGACGCGATCGATCTGGGTTTGTCGTTGTTGGGTGAGTTGCAACACTTGGATGGCAGGGGCGATGATGAGCAGATGGCGATCCACGAGATAGGTGTCTTCGGTATCTTGCAGAGTGGCAAAGGGCAGTAAAAACAGCAGGCGATGGGGAATGATAATCAGGGGATCTTCCGGGCGATCGGGCAGTAAATCGGCAATGGGCTCGATGAGAATTTGATGGATTTCTCGGAGTTTGGTGCGGGTGCGCCGGGGACTGCGGGAAAAGAGAGCGGCGCGGGTATTTTTAATCGAGCGATCGAAGTTCTCTTTCGCGGCGATGCTAATATTGTCGAGGGAATTCTCGCTAAAGTCTAGCTGTCGAAAGTGAATTTTTCCCGTGGGTTGAATGACCCAAATAAAAAGTTTGGCGGCTTTTCCGGTTAATTTCCCCTGACCGATGAAACGGTCGTCGGGAATGATGGAATATTCGACGAGAGTGGCATTGCGATCGCGGGCAATTTGGCGGATCTCTGCAATGGTGGGGGGCGGGATTTCTTCTTCTCCGGAGGTTCGCAAGGATAACCGTTCGGCATAAGCTCGCGCCCGTCCCCGTTCGGCGATTTCTAAGGCTTCTTCAAAGCGCCCTCGTTCTACGAGAACGGCTTGCAACCAACTGTAAGTGGTGGTTTGGGTGTCGAAGAGGGCAATCTTATGGGCATCTTCTAAATCCGTTCGCAGAGATTCTCGCCGGACGATCGCTTCTTTTAAGGTGGCTTCTGCGGCTTTGAGATCTCCCATTTTCCAGAGAGTATGTCCCCAATTGCCCAACACGATGCCTTGCAGGGGGGCATCGCTGGCATCTCTGGCAAGGGCGCGGCTTTGGCGATACAGGGTGAGGGCGCGATCGTACTGTTCCAAGTTAGCATGGGCGAGCGCCAATCCCGAGAGTGCCGTCGCCGTTAATCTAATATCCCCTATTTTATGGGCAAAAGTGAGGAATTCTTGGTATTGTTCGATCGCTCCTTGAAAGTCTTGCTCGATATGGTGCAAGGTGGCTAAGTTGTTCAGGGCGTTGGCTTCGGCGGCGGCAAAGTTTGCAGCTCGGGCGCGGCTTAAACTTTGCTGGTAGTAGTCTCGGGCGCGATCGTATCGTTCGCGGGTGGTGGATAATGCACCCAAACTGTTGAGAATAAGGGCGATCGCGCGATTGTTTTGGCTTTCTTGCGCGATCGCTAAACTCTCTTGGTATAAAGGTTCGGCGCGTTCGTAATCGCCGATATTCAAGTAAACATTAGCGAGATTGCTCAAAACGATACCTTCTGCTTGGCGATCGCCCTGAATGCGCTGCAATTGTCGGGCTTTTTCATTGGCAGAGATGGCGCGGGAATAGTCTCCCATGAGGCGGTAAGCATTGGCAAGGTTGCCCCAAGCACTGGCTCGGGCGACGATATCTTGGCGGGCGTTGGCGAGGCTGAGATATTCTTGATAGGCTGCGATCGCCTCGCGCAAGTCCCCCTGTTTTTTGTACGCCAGTCCCAACAGTTCCCAGATTTCCATCGGTCGAGTGGGGTGTTGTAGTTCTCGGTATCTCTGCAATGCGTTTTGCCAAGATTGAATGGCGGCTTGAATTTCATGGAGGCGATAGAGGTCGATCCCCTCTTGGAACAGGCGATCGGCTTCTTGTAGGGGGGTGAGTTCGCTTTTTGGGGAGAGTTGAGCCGCGATCGCGGGAGAACCTGCCAACGCGACGGAACCAGGGGCAGACAGTGCCAAGATACAACATAAAACCGCAGATTTAGGGAACAACTTAAACTTACTCATAATATTCATTATAGTGATTTTTTTGAATTTTGAATTCACGGTGATGGCAAAGGACGAGCCCGCGATCGTCCTTCACCATTCTTCACGAATGTGCCCAATTTTTAGCTCGTTCTACCGCCCGCAGCCACACTTGAAAGCCTGCTCGTGCTTGCTTTTGTCCGTCTCCCGGTTCAAAGACGCGATCGATTTGTCGCTTGGCGATAATGCTTTCATAGCTCTCCCAAAAGCCGATCGCCAGTCCTGCCCCAAAAGCCGCCCCTTGCGCTGTCGCATCTTGTACGGCGGGACGTTCGACGGGAATCCCCAAAACATCCGCTTGAAACTGCATTAAAAAGTCATTTCTCGAGGCACCGCCATCCACTTTTAAAAGAGAAATGGGTTGAGAGGCATCTTTATTCATGGCTTCTACTGCTTCTTTAACTTGATAGGCGATGGACTCTAGAACCGCTCGCACGATATGTTCCCGTTTGACACCACCCGTAATTCCTTGAAAAGATCCCCTGGCATTCATATCCCAGTGAGGAGCGCCCAATCCGCTTAGTGCCGGGACGAAGTATACCCCTTTATTATCTCCTGCCAGACGCGCTAAAGCATCCGTTTCGGCGGCGGATTGAATCAGTTGCAACCCGTCTCGCAACCATTGAATGCAGGCTCCGGTGGTAAACATGGCCGCTTCGAGGGCATATTTGGTTTCTATCTCCGTCGTCCAAGCAACTGTCGCGAGAAGGTTGTTTTGCGATCGCGTGAGTTCCGTTCCTGTTTGTGCGACCAAAAAACACCCCGTACCATAGGTGCATTTAAGCAAACCGGGGCGATCGCAACCATGGGCAAATAAGGCAGCTTGTTGATCGCCGAAAAGGGCGGTGACGGGAATTTCTTTGCCAAATAAGTCCGGATCGACGGTGCCAAAGGTTCCCATTGAGGGCTTAATTTCCGGCATGATATGAGGAGGAATGCCGAATAGTTCCAGTAAGGTCTTATCCCATGTTCCCGTTGCTAAATTCATTAACATGGTACGGCTGGCATTGCTGCGATCGGTGGCGTGGACTTTACCCCCGGTTAAGTTCCATAACACCCAAGTATCGACGGTTCCTGCCAATACATTGTCCATGTTGACCTCGGGTTGCTCTTTTTTTAGCCAGTCCAATAACCAGGCTAATTTGGTTGCCGAAAAGTAAGCATCTAAAATGAGTCCCGTTCGTTCTTGAATGTCTTCCGCTTTGCCTTGTTCTGCTAATTGGTTACACAGGGAAGCCGTGCGCCGATCTTGCCAAACGATCGCTTTATGGTAAGGTTTTCCCGTGGTTTTATCCCACAATAAACAGGTTTCGCGCTGGACTGTCAAGCCGATCGCGCTCACTTGAGAGGCTTTGGTATCGGTTTGCGCTAAAACATTGGCGATCGCTTCCCGAGTATCCCGCCAAATTTCCCTGCCGTCATGTTCCAACCAGCCCGGGTGAGGATAATATTGAGGCAGTTCCTTATAGGCTTGACCGACAACATTGCCCTCGCGATCGAAGAGAATGGCGCGATTTCCAGTAGTTCCTAAGTCGAGGGCGAGGATATATTGGGGGTTTGTACTCATAACCGATCGATTATCAATTTTCAGTTACCCATTATCTGCGATCGATCGCCCCACTCTGACGGGAATGATAAGATTGTTCATATTGCACCGGGAGAGAAAAAACTTGTCAACTCAAAATTTTGCCTTTTGCCTTTTGCCTTTTGAATTGAATGGGCTGATTTAACCCATTGCAAATTCGGTAAATTGTCGCTTATAGGGGGAATGAAATCCCAACACGATATCTTGTTTGGGGACTCCTGCTGCTAAGAGTTCGTTGGCGATTCCGATTTCCGTTCCATCTCTTTGAACCCAAATTTTGTTTTCTCGAATATCGACATGAATAATGACCCCATAAACTCGTCTTCGTTGCTGCGTCCAGCCGATATGCAAGACTTGATAATGATGTCTTTCGGTATCGAAAAGTAATTGAATTTCCGTCCCGTTGGCGAGATCGTTGGCTGAATGATTGTTCAAGATATCTTGCACTAATTGGGGATAATTTACTCTTTCCATAATAGGATTTCCTCCATAAGAGGTGATAATTTTGAATTGATAATTGTGAATTTTGAATTGATTTGACATGGAATCGATCGCCGGAAATCCAGAACTATTGGATCGCATCAGGGGCAAAGTTTGCATGATTTTTCAAGCGATCGCAGGCGTGAAAAAGGCTCGGGACATCGTGACTCCATTGGGGTAAAATTAAGGTCATAAGGATTTCTTCGAGGGTATTGAGCCAACCCGTCGCGATCGCCAGCCCGAAAAATACTCCCGTTTGTCTGAAGCCGAATAATGCCGCGATCGCCAGACCTAATGCAAGACCCCAGAGTTTAGCAGAATAGCCGTGATAACTGGGCATTTTGCCATATTTGAGCAGGTTGAGGGCAAATAATACCAATTGCCCGCAAAGCAAGCTGGAGAAGAGAAGAAAGAAGGGAGAGATTAAGAGATAGTAGAGGTGAAGCGCACTAACTGCCACGCAGCCATAAAGACATAAATCCGCCCAACTATCTGCCTGTCGGAGTTGCGGGGTACTAATTTGGAGATGACGGGCAATTATTCCATCGAAAATGTCCGAGAGGAAAGCAAGGAAAAAACCGATGAGAAACCAAGGGGAGGTGCTACCGTCTAAAGCATCCCATAAGAGCGAGGGAGCAATGAGAAATCGCAGTACAATTAAAAGAGAGGGAATATATTTCACGGTTGGTTGGCTTGGAGGACAATCTCACCATGACGGAATTTGCAGGAGTTTGTACCGGCGATCGGTCGGTTTTTCCATCTGTCAGTTGATTTTGTGGGTTTTATGGAGGATTTGCGGTGAGGAATGGGTGACAGTTGAATTGATTGGATGTGTGGGTTAAGGAGAAGGAGAGATTTCTAAAAGATCGATCGCAACGATTTCTCCAACTTCGAGAGACTGAGAAATCGCAAGGACTTCATATTGAGTTCCCTTGGGGAGTAAGATTTCTTTCTCGCAATACATAGCGGAAAAGTCCTCGATCGATACCCCAGAATGATTTTCTCGCACTCTCAGCAAAACGGGATAGCGTTTTCCCGCATAAACTTTAGCGACTTCGATATCCGAGGTAAAACTGCTTATGGCTTCTAATGTATAAGAGCCATTTTCTTCTAGTTTTTGGATGAATTCTTGCCGTGCTTCAGAAGTTTTAAAAGCAAGTCCTCGATAAATCTCTCCTGAATGCGCGGGCATCTGATGCAAAAATCGATTGAGGGTTTTAATATCGTTACCTATTCTACCATTTCGTTCTCTTTCTCGCATATTTTTATATCCCGAAACGGTAAAACTTTCTAAGGCAACTAAAGCTGTTTCAATCTCGCTGGAATACATTCCCGTGAGTTTTTCGACTTTTGCAAATGTTTTCTTATCTAAACCCAATACGCGCTTTTTCATGGTTTTAATCTCCCCAAAGACAATCGGGAATCTCTAACTATTAAGGTCATCTTGGCTTTTTGAACTCAAAATGAAATTGTGAACTTTGAATTCATAATTTTGCAGGGGATGCTGTTGGGATGAGCGATATAGCGATGTCCGCGATCGAAGAGTTTCATGGCTTTCGCCTCCTTTCTAAATCCTTAGATTCGTGTTTAGATTTGAGGCGCGTTCCTTCGGGTCTTTCCCCTACTTCCGTCCCAATCCTCTGAAACTGGGATGAACGATTGGTTTACTGTCTGTATCAATTGTTACATTTTACTCGGAGGATTGTCAAGAGCAAGGGACAAAATTCGCGAGATTGAGATTTTGCTGTCTTCTGAGAGAATCTTGGCGTGCCAAAATAATGCGAGATTTTCTCAATAATCTAGATTTGGCTCTCATGGCAGCGAGTATTTTTAGTGAGCTGTACTCATTCGTCTCTATCGGGAGAAAGCGATCGTTGTTGTGCTAAAATAAACTGAATGCGATTGTAAAATAATGCCTCAACGAGATACAATTCACGACTTGATTAAACAAGCACTGATTAAAGACAGATGGAAAATAACGGACGATCCTTATGTAATTGCTTATGGAGAACGATTTTTATTTATCGATTTGGGAATTTCTAGATCGGGTAACGCACTCAATGGCAAGCATGGTCAATTAATCGGTATCGAACGCGATCGCCATAAAATTGCCGTTGAAATCAAAGAATTTCGCGGAAAATCATTTATAAAAAATCTAGAGCAAACGATTGGTCAATACACCTTATATCGATTGCTCCTCAAAACAGTCGAACCAGAAAGAGAAGTTTATTTGGCAATTACAGATACCGATTATGAAGAGTTATTCAATGAACCCATTGGTAAACTTGTTATTAACGAACTTCCACTCAAACTTATTATTGTTGATGTTGAAAAAATTGAGGTAAAACAATGGATCCCCTAAACAAATACTGCGAAATCGTCAAAAAAGTTATCGCTTATTATGCCCAGTTTAAACCCTCTCATGGAGATATTCGCTTAGATACGGTCTTTGACGATCGCGATCGCCGTTATGCGTTGATGCAAGCCGGTTGGGATCGAGGACGCAGAATTCGCGGGAATATTATTTATGTTACTGTCCGAGATGACAAAGTGTGGATTGAGTACGATGGAATTGAAGCGGGAATTTCTGACGATCTCATTGCCTTGGGAATTCCTGAAGATCGGATTGTTTTTGCCTTTTTACGCGATCTTTCTCCCACTGCTTCGTCTTAAAAAACGCGATCGCACAGAAAAAAGCAACTCTAAGAAAGACTCGCACTGGGTTCTAATTCTTCTAAATGAGTAACAATTTTTTGCAAGCGATCGCTAAAATAAACAATCGTATATTCTGGCTCTAATTCCTCTTGTAACACTCGCCACAAGCGAATTCCTTCTCGCTCGAATTCTTCCTCTTCTTGCAACGTTTTAAAACCCGCAGAAGCTGGATCGTCTAAATCTAAAATAGCATCATAAGTTGTTTGCCATTGCTCCAAAGACGCGATCGTCTTTTGGCTCAAAGGTAAAGTTTTCGGATCGATATCGCCAAAACGTTCTCCCCCCATCCACCATAAGGGATAACAGTAATAATCCGTCATTAACTTAATTTGTTGAGTCACAATCAACTCCTTTCAAAATCTCCTTGATGATTCTTGAGGATATGTTCTAATCCCCGTCTTGCATCGCCAGTTTCTAAAAAAACAATCTGACCATTGGATTTCCTCGCAATTCGCAAGATTTTATCCGGGCTGTGTTTGATTCCTAGTTGTTCAAGTTCGGCAATGAGGGCAGCTTTTTCAGTCGGCGATCGCTCGGTCAATGGTCAATTTTCTAAAGGATCTCGTCTACATTAACATATCTTCATCATCCAAACCGGGTCTCGGCATGGGCAAAATACGCCGACGACTCAACCAACGCAACCAGAATCCCCCCAATACCCCAATCGCGAGAGAAATCCACCCCATTAGGGGCTGTAACAATAAAAAGCCCCCGATCGCAAACATCGCCCCGAATAACAGCAATAAAGCCGCCAGCACCTTAAGCAAATCCAAGGACAAATCTTGCAAGGGTTGCAATCCCGTCCGTTGCACCTGTCGCCGCCAGCCGATGGCGCTGGGTCTCACCTTAGTATAAAATGCGTCTAAAGTTTCGTCGGATTCTGGAGGAGTCAGGTACATAACGCTAATCCAAACCACCGCCGTCACTCCGGAAATCACCGTCAAACGCAGGCCAAAATCCGGTAACGCCGTCTGTAAAAAGGGCGTGACGCTGGTTAATAGCCCCACGATAAACCCGCACAGCATCGCCGACAACTCTGCGGCTGCGTTGATGCGCCACCAAAACCACCGTAAGATTAACACCAATCCCGGTCCCGTCCCCACAGCAATCACCAAGCGAAACACCGTGCGAATATCCGTGGCATAAAACGCCGCAAATCCCCCCAAAACCGTCACGACAACCGAGGCAATGCGTCCCGCCCAAACTAATTCCTGTTGCGTTGCTTCCGGGCGGAAAAAGCGCAAATAGAGGTCATTGGTTAAGTAGGATGCCCCCCAATTAATCGAAGTAGAAACGGTACTCATAAAAGCCGCCACCAGAGAAGCGACGGTAATGCCTAAAAGACCTGTGGGTAAAAACTCTAACATGAGTTTGGGATAGCCCAACTCTCGGTCTTCCAAATCCGGATAAATCGCGATCGCCACCAAAGCGACAATTACCCAAGGCCAAGTGCGGACGATGTAATGCAAAATATTAAAAAACCAGGCAGATTTTTCCGCCTCGGGTTCATCTTTTGCGGCGGCGAGGCGTTGGATGAATTCCCCCCCGCCATCGCTGCGACGAAACGACCACCATTGCACGAAAATATAGGCAGCAAAAGTCGTGCCGCTAATTCCCGCCACATCACTCCATCCCCCCTTTATTTCCCCCCTTAGTAAGGGGGGGATGGAGGGGATGGGAACAAAAGATAAAACATCAATATCCGTTGCTTTTTGGACGGCGGGAATGAGTTCGTGAATTCCCCCCACGGAATTCAGAGCAAAAATCGCGACAATTATGGCACCGAATAAGGCGAGGAAAAATTGGAAAAAGTCCGTCGCCACCACCCCCCACAATCCCGAAAAACCCGAATAAATTAAAACAAAAACACTCACCCCAATGACGCTAAACAGTTTAATATTTGCTCCCGGTTCGATGCCGACACTTTGCCAGAGTTGCAATGCGTCTACCACTTTTACCATGGCTAGCATGGCGTAACCGATGCCGATACAATTAATCGGTAAGGCAAAGAGAAAGGCTTTAGTTGCCCTGAGAATGGCTGCCGTTTCTCCCCCATAGCGCATTTCCGTCAGTTGGGCATCCGTGACGATTTCCGATCGCCGCCACAATCGCGCAAACACATAGATTAAAATAACGTGAGAAATGGCAAACCCCCACCACTCCCAATTTCCCGCAATGCCTCGACTGGCAACCACTCCCGCGATGTAAAGAGGGGTGTCGATGGAAAAAGTCGTCGCTGCCATACTCGTCCCTGCCAACCACCAAGGCAGCGATCGCCCGGATACGAAAAAATCAACCAAACTTTTCGATCCCCTGCCCGTGAGAAATAAACCCAATCCCATCGCAAAGGCGAGATAAAGCAAGACGATAAGCCAATCGAGTAATTGCATGAACTCCCAACATAAAAACAAACTGGAGTTATCTTGACATAATTTAGGGGAATTGCGAGAGATTTCAAGAACGGGACGCAATTTTGCTAAAATCGTACAATAGCACTACTCAAATTTTTTCGAGAAGATGGTTCAAACAATTGCTACGAAAGATATTTCTCTCAATCGCTTAGAAAAACAATTTGGTTTGGAATGGGTACAAGACGATAATTTTTTCTGGGAGTGGCAAACCGATCTCCCGGAACTCACGGACTGGCAAAAACACCTTTTAAATGAGATTAAATCCGGTTATTTTAATTTATTCAAACAGCCTCCTTTATTAGAAAAGCCGGTGGAATTAGCCGTTGTTTCTCCCCTGCTTTTTATCGGACAGTTTTATCTCTCTCCTTTTAACTTGCGATCGGAAAAAACGGTAGAAATCTCATGTTTCGATGAAGATAAAGAAATCATCGTCAAAGGTAATCTCGATACTTTGGTTTTAAAAGATGAGTTATGGCTGATGGTCGTAGAATCCAAACAAGTGCGATTTTCTGTAGAAGCAGGAATTGCTCAAATTTTAGCTTATATGTTAGGCAATCCTAATCTTGACAAACCGTGCTTTGGTATGGTAACAAATGGAGACAGTTTTCTCTTTCTCAAATTGATTAAAGAACCCAAACCGCAATATGCAATGTCCGATTTATTCGGGATTCGCAATCGTCAAAATGGTTTGCCGGATGTCTTACGAATTTTGAAAAAACTCATTCATATTGCGGCGGCTTAAACCCTAAAATATTCTGCACATTCTCTATCTTGTGACACGATTTTAAGGCTAAATTCTTCACCAAAATTACCTCGAAATTCATACTGAATAAACCGATCGCGATCGCGAGCAATAATCTCTCGAAAGAGCGTTCCTTCTTTAGTCAATACCCTGAATTTAAGTTGTAAAGGCAAATATTGTTCTGATTCGAGGGGACGTAATTGCAAACAAATTTTTAGTTTCTCTTCTCTGTCTCGATCTAAAGAAATGGAAAAAAGGAGAGGCAGATCGAAATCGAGTAATTTACAGCGTTGAATCGTGCCTTTTCGGAAAGCCAAGGTTGGAGTTTGAGGCGATATAAAATTGGCGATCTCCTCCCATCCTTCCGTAAAAATATCCTGTAACCATTCGCGAAGACAAACCAAGGGAACAGTTTGACCAATACCTTCTAATTCTTCTAAAAATACATCCAAATCTTGAAAATCTTCCAGATCGATTTCGGCGGGTAATTCTGAATGAGTGGGGAAAAAGCCCAATAATTTGACTTCAGCGAAAGATTCACCCAATTGTATTGCCATGACTCCTATGCGATCGCGTCGAACTTCCGCAGGTAAAATAATATTACGAGCTGGCGATCGCAGAAAACGACATTCAATTTGGCGACCGTTGGACAATCGTAAATCTGCCACATCAAACATTGCTCTCAAGCCAGCATTCCAGCAATCGCTTTGGGTTACGTCCGTATCGATTTGCAGCCAGTTAAGATAACGGTTTACAGCCAAAACTGAAAGAGTATTCAGATAGACTTGCACGCCTTTTTCGGGGGTTGCTTGTTCGGCAGCAAACTGCTTAGCAATCTCGCGATCGCTCGACAATAAAGGGACAGTTAAAAATGGTTGTTGGTTGTTGGTTGTTGGTTGTTGGTTGTTGGTTGTTGGTTGTTGGTGAATATCCATTTTGTGTTTCCTCCCTAAAAAGTCAATAACGAATAACAAATAACAAATAACAAATAACGAATAACGAATAACAAATAACGAATAACAAATAACAAATAACGAATAACAAATAACGAATAACAAATAACAAATAACAAATAACAAATAACAAATAACAAATTTATTGTTCGTAGCCAAAATCGATCGCGATTTCGCGTAACAAAGGTAATGCCTTATTATGCCAATGCCAATTTAAAGTGTGGTAATTGATCCCCAACTCCCGAGCAATGTCCGCCAAGCGATCGGGAGGATATTTGAGCAACAAGCGCCGACTCAAGAGTTGACAATGACAGTGGGGATGCGATCGGGGATGACAACCTTGCAGTTTTCCGTCCGGATCGCGATCGATATATTCTTGCAACTTCACCCCAATTCTGACATTTTTTTGCTGCTGCTGCTCGCGTTCGATTTCTGCTTGTAACTCCCAAAAGTTGGCGATGGAGGAAGGAAGGCGATCGCTAAAGGTCTCTCCTGCTTCTGGTGTTATGGGAGTATCTAAAGAAAGGGGTTGTTTGCGGGTTTGTTCGCGAAATTCTTCCTTGGAGGTTTTGGACGTTTTGCGCGATCGCGATCGGGTCGAACGATGCAAGTCTCGCACGGCATACTTAAGTCGCAATTTCAGCTCGATCCAAGCAACTAAACTAGCCGTTAAAGAAGATTGTTGGGGTTCAAACTCATATATTTCGTCCGCCAATCGCAAGAGAATATCATTAAGAACCGAAGGATAATCGGGATGAGGGGATTTTGTCAAACCCGGTAGGTTTTGAATTTCCAACAGAAGTCGATTCATTGCCTTGCGCCAAGTCAAACTGTTTTTAGGAGACTGGCGTACCGTATCAATCAAGTTTTTGAGTTCCTCTTCCTGCATTTCAGTGAACAGTGAACAGTAAACAGTTATCAGTACTGATAGCAGGCGGAAGCTCGGGCTGGGGGTCTGGGGTGGGAGTTCTCCAGAAACTATCTCCTCCTAGGGATTTTTTGTATACCAAGTTCGGTAGACCCTGAATTAAGGTTGTTCGTCTTCCGATGAACGATTCAAAGAAGACTCGCGGCGATCGCTGGACTTTAAAGAAGGTTTGGGAGAAGGTAACAAGCGATCGCTCGGCACTCGAGCATGGGAACGATTGAGCGTTTTCCAAGCCGCTTGCACCCCCGCGATCGCGCTTTTTGTCCCCACGCCGACTTTTTTGGCTTGCTGTCGTACCGAACTCAAACTCTCATCAACCTGCTTGACAACCCCTGTAGCGTTGTTTACTCCTTCATTAATATCATCGGTCAGTTCGCTAATTTCCAATCCCGTGAGACGAATAGCATCTAAAGTGGGAGGGAACTCCCGTCGCAGCGTATCGAATAATTTTTCTGCACTGCGTGCGGCTCTAGCGATTTCTCGAAATGCCGGTAAAGCAGCGATTAAAACTGCCGTTAAACTAACGGCGACCAATAACAGGGAAAGGCCGAGCCAAAATACAGGATCGAGCATTGATGTCAATTATCCCGAGAGCGATTATCAATAATTAACGAGTGAGAAAGAGGAAATCATTTCGGTGATGAAGTGAATCCCTGTTTTTCCAGAATGGAGAGAACGTCAAAAGGCGTTGTTGGAATTGGAAGAGGACGATTCTGCCGTCACATTGCGCGGTTGCGTTAACTCTTGGCTTTTCAGCTGACTGGCTTCCATTCCTGCCGCGATCGCCTCTTTCAAGCGCAGGAGGGTTTCATCCCAACTCTGCATGGCTGACTCGGACAGGCGATCGGTTTGTAACTGAATCGTTGTTGATAAATCTTCTGCTAATTCCGGTAAGGCATCAGCCGATTTTTTGAGAATTTGCCGGGTTTCTCGACCGGAACGCGGTGCAACTAAGATACCAATGACCGTACCGATCGCGCTACCGATCGCCAAACCGCCGAGAAACGCTCCTGTATTGTTGTTGGACATGGGTTAGGGGGGTGAAAAAACACGGTAAGCCATCGCGATCGCCGTATTTCACAGCTTACCACCTCAAACCTAGCATTGAATTGGCAGAAAATTCCAGTGAATGCTAGGTTTAGCATTGACCCAAAAAATAAGGTCTCAAGCTTCCCCTATCTTGGTCGATTGGATAGCGCTCAAATCGAGCGCCAGGTTTCCTCGCTATGGGAGAGAAACTGAGGAAACCTCGCGCATCCCTCCAGAACCGAGTTTTAACGAATCTCACTTGCCAACTATTTTTAATCTTTAACCTAAAAAATATAACTTTCTTGAAGAATTCCATGACAAGCAAACATATCCAGAAGCTCGATAGTCTGCGCGGTTTTTCAGCTTTTGTATCAATTTTTATATTTCTCTTCAATAACAAATTAGAAGAAAATTTTTCTGGGCACGAACTCTTGGGGAATTTATTAAGGATAGGAAACTTTTCAAAAAAACTCGAAAATTCACCTCTAAAAAACACCAAGAGTTCGTTTTCTCCTTCGTAAACCCCTCGGGACTAGATCGGTCAACTCAAGCGGTCTCACCACTATACGTCTCCTACACTTCTCGCGAAGTCAAACCGGGCGAGACGTATAGTGGTGAATGACCGTACAGTAACGACCGGGCTAGTGATGCACGATTTGGCTGAGCGCAAGGACAGCGATCCACTGCCCGGATTGCAAGGTTTGAACGGAACTCTCGGTGTTAGTTCAATTATATTGAATTGGCAGCGCGATCGCAAGACCCAAACCCAAAAAATTTTCCGAGTCACATTGCCAAGCGCAACGTTTCTCCAGCAAACACGATAAATGCCGTCCAAGAAACGGCGAAGAGAATCGTTCTGGCCATAAAAAGAGAAAACCCACTAATGTGAACGATCGCATGACCGAGGCGAACGAAGAAAAAGACGATCGCACAGGTTGTCGTAACCGGACTGGAAAGAGCGAGAACATGGGCCACCAGTACGACAGCTGCAAATGGCGCAAAATTTTCGACTGCATTTTGATGGGCGCGATTGGCACGATTCACCCAATGGGGAAGCGGTGATGTTGGGGCAACTTTATAATCTTTGGGACTTAAAGCACCCCGAGTGCGCAAAATCCCAATAACGACGGGAATCCACAAAGAACCCGTCAATATTGCCGTTAACACGAGATAAAAAAGTTCGGTGGTCACGATCGCCTCTTGACTATTTTTAGAGTGTTCTAATTTGTTTTATTTTAGTATTGCGAGTAAATGACCTTCAAAATTCAATCCCCGGTTGTGCTTTAATATTTTGCTCCCGGAAGGGATGTTTGATAAGAGTCATTTCTGTCACGAGATCGGCTTTTTCAATTAATTCTGGGGGTGCGCCTCTTCCGGTGAGAATAACGTGGGAATCTTCGGGTTTTTCCTCGAGTCCGGCTAAAACATCTGCGACTTGAAGATAGCCCAATTTTAAAGCAATATTGACTTCATCGAGAAGGACGAGGCGATAATGAGGATCGCGAATGTATTCTAAGGCTGTTTTCCATGCTTGTGTCGCTTTTTCAATGTCGCGATCGCGATCTTGGGTTTCCCAAGTAAATCCCTCTCCCATGGCTTTAAACACCAATTGCTCGGAAAACCGCCCTAAAATTTCTTTTTCTGCCGGTTCCCAAGCGCCTTTAATAAATTGGACGATCGCCACCCGATAACCGTGGCCGAGCGATCGTAACACCATGCCTAAAGCCGCCGTTGTTTTACCTTTGCCATTGCCCGTATGGACAATAATCAATCCTTTTTCTCGCGATCGTTCTGAAATGCGTTGTTCTTGCACTTCCTTCCGTCGCTGCATTTTTTGCTTGTACTGGTCTTTATCCATTTTGGTAATTGGTAATTGGTAATTGGTAATTAGACAACTGATTAGCGATCGCCAAACAACAAACAACAAATAACAAACAACAAATAACAAACAACACTAAGGTTTTACAAGGATTTCCCCTTTGATAAATAATTGGCCTTCAGATAAACTTAACACTTCGATTGCCACCTCCGAACCCAAATCGATATGAAACTCATCAGGAGTCTGGGGGAAGGAGGAATGCTCGATCGCCAAAGGAGATAAATGCAGTTTCGAGGTTTCTACGACCTGCAAACCCGCCCGCAACCGCAGGGGGGTAGGATAGCGATCGGGCATGGTTAAAATTCCATCAAGGGAGATTGCATCCGACAAAATTTCTAGATCGTGCCAGTCAATCTGCCAAGCCTCCCCATTGCTGTCACAATTGACATCGCCATAAGCGTTTTCTGGGGAATCGACCAAGCCCATGAGAAAATCTTTTAACGCTGTCGAGAGTAAGGGAGAATTTAAGGAAGTTTTTAGATCGGCTTCCTCGAGGAGAACTTCCCCCGCTACGCGAATGGGTTCGAGGATTTGTAGGGGTTTTCCTTTAATAACTTGTCCTAAATTAATGCGAATATTTTCGCCGATCGCGCATCCTTGCGTAAAATATAACCCTTGATAGACAGCCCCCTCGATCGCCAAAACCACCTTGGGAATGTAACCCGTTAAGATTTGTCGATTTTTTCCCATAATTTTGAGATCCAACCCCTCGAGGCGATCGGTCTGCGATCGCAACCACAAACAAAGTGCTGGAGAGAGTATCTTACTGATGAGAGCGCTAGAGGTTTCGGGGGTCGGCATTGACTAAATCGATAAAATTGCATTAAAAGTTGGATCGCCGAGGCTAGAGAAATTTCTGGCAATTTTTTGGGTAATTTGAATAAAGTTGCCATCATGACAAGCCACAATCCTGTTAAAATTTATACATACTGTAGCAAACTCCGTTGACGGGGCTGCAAGGTTTTTCTGGGTTGTCCGGGATTGTGTAGCGTTCGATATTGAGTTGGAGTAAACTTTCATGCAGGAAAGGGTGCAAAAAATAATATCCCGACACGGGATTGCATCCCGAAGGCAGGCCGAGGAAGCAATCTCAGCCGGTCGCGTGCGAGTCAACGGTCAACTGGCACATTTGGGGCAAAAAGCCGATCTCTTAGGTGGCGATCGCCTAGAAATAGATGGAAAAGCGATCGCGCCTCAACTGCCGGAAAAAGTTTATATTTTGTTGAACAAACCGAAAGGAGTCGTTTGTACTTGCCGGGATCCCCAAGGGCGAAAAACCGTTCTCGATTTGCTCCCCCCTCAATACCGACGAGGTACGGGAATCCACCCCGTCGGACGTTTGGATATCGATTCGACCGGGGCGTTAATCTTAACAAATGATGGAGATCTGACCCTTGCCCTCACCCATCCGCGCTATCATTTGTCCAAAACCTACCGCGTTTGGGTCAAAGGACATCCCCCTCAATCCGTCTTGCAACAATGGCGACGGGGTATCCTGCTTTCAGGTCGAATGACCTTACCGGCTCGAGTTGATGTTTTAAAATACGATCGAGATAGAACTGGGTTGGAGATTGTGTTAAAAGAAGGAAAAAATCGCCAAATTCGTCGAATTGCCGAACAACTGGGTTATCCCGTTCTGCAACTGCATCGCAGCGCGATCGGTGCCCTATCGCTCTCGTCTCGCGATCGTCCCTCACTATCATCGGGTTGCTATCGCTTTCTCTCAGAAGGCGAAATCCGTTTGCTTTCTTCTTATTCTTCTTCTCAATCCCTGCCCTCGTTAAAAAGCCTGTAGACTCACGGAGACCCTCATATGCACAAGCAAATTCATCTGACTCCCAACCAAGAGGAAAAACTCGGAGAGTTAGGCGCTTATCTCCGCGAAATTCGCCTAAAAAAATCTCTATCCCTATCCGAGATAGAAGCAAAAACGCGGATTAAGGCTCGCGTGTTGGCAGCAATTGAAGAAGCAAACGCCAAAGAACTCCCCGAACCCGTCTACGTTCGTGCTTTGATCCAGCAATTTGCCGATGCTTTGGGTTTAGAAGGGCGGGATTTTGCCACTGCGTTTCCCATCGATCCCAGTATCAAAGGAATTCAAACCTCTTGGCGACCCCTGCGACGTTATAAAGTTCGCCTTTTTCCTTGGTATCTTGCTTATACATTGGTTTTAGTCTGCGCGATGAGCGGCTTTTCTCTCCTCGTTTCGCGATCGGGAGAAAATGTCACCCAAGATAATCCCGCGATCGAAGAAGACGGTGCCCAGACAAACATACCAACGATCGCCAATCCCCCGACCGAAAACGCAGCCTCACCTTCTCCCGAAACGCAGCCTCAAACGGCTTCCCAACCCGTTGCATCGCCCCAAAAGCCAAAAACAACAGAAGCGATCGCGCGTCAGTCTCCGACGACTCCGACGACAAATACCCGCGTGGTGAGCGATCGCCAGAAGAAAAAACGACCCGCAGAATCAACCGCAACGAATATTAATGCACCTGTTGTCATTTCGATGACACTTCAAGATGATTGTTGGTTAAAAGTTGTTGCTGATGGCAAAATCGTCTATCAAGGGACTCTCTCAAAAGGAGAGCAAAAAACTTGGCAAGCACAAGAGCAAATTACTGTCGTTGCGGGGAATGCCGGGGGCGTTGTCGTCGCGATTAACAATCAAGAAGCTAAACCCCTCGGAACTCCAGGAGCCGTTGAAACGGCAACTTTTGTACCCCCCAAGCCGCGCTCTTAAAAGTTATCAGTTATCAGTATCGTGAAGTTTGGGAATCTCCCGCTAGAATCTTTGATTGAGCGGGAGATGATGTCAACTATAATGCCATCGGGAAAGGAGATGAAATGAAAACAATTATTTTCGCAGTTGCCGGGTACAATCTTGCCGAAACAGGTAGACACATTGAGATTGCCAAAGCGTGCCAAGACAATTTTAATATTATTTTCATCAGCTATGGTGGAAAATTTGAAAGCTTGATTGAGGAAGCCGGCTTCACGCTCAAAAAGATGGAGCCACGCTTGACTGAAAAGCAACTGCGTCATGTCAGAAAAGCACTCAGTGGAGAAACCTTGAATACGGTCGGCTATTTGACCGCCAAAGAAATGGAGCCTAGGATTGAAAATGAAATCCAATATTTTCAGGAAATCAAACCTGCCTGCGTCCTTACCGGATGGTGTCAGAGCGTTATGATTTCGGCAAGAGCTGCCGGGATACCATTTGTTAACGTTCTTCATTCAACAACTATAACTGAATACTATAAAGCAGGGCTTCAAACTTGTCCAGATCGCTCTAATTTCTTTTTTCTCAGGTGGTTTTTCTCAGAAGAAAAACTCAATAGAATGATAAGTAATCTTGTCCTTAAACTGAAATTACCCGCGAAACAGTTTAATATTTTAGCTCAACAATACGGTTTAAAAGAATTTAATAATTTTATAGAAGTCTTCGAGGGAGATTATACCCTTTTAGCAGACATTCCTGAATGGGTAAATTTTCCTAAGATTCGCTCGAATCTTCATTATATTGGGCCATTACCTTTGAGATTAAATGCAGAGATTTCCAGAAAAATAGCTGAGATACCAAGAGACAAACCCATTGTTTATTTTGCCATGGGAAGTTCCGGAAAACCGGGACTTATTGCAGATATTATAGAAGGATTTAGAGATAAACCGTATACTGTCATCGCCCCCGTTGAATCACACATAAAAGAACTAGATGTTGATATTCCACCCAATGTACTTGTTACCGGTTTTTTACCCGCACATAAAGTTAATCCCATGGCCGATATATCCGTGATTCACGGCGGACAAAATACTGTAATGAACGCTTGCCTTTCAGGAACTCCTATTGTTGGGGTAGGAATGCACGCGGAACAACAAGCTAATCTTGATGCCTGCGCGAGAAAAGGTTTTGCCATTCGTTTAAATAAAAAAAGAGTGACATCCTCGGCTATATTTGAAGCAATTGATAGATTGCTTCACGATTCAAAAGCTAAAGAAGAAGTCAGAAAATTTCAACAGGAGCTTATGAAATGGGATGGCCCGGCAAACGCGGCCAAGTTTCTTTCTCAAACCTTTGAAGCCGAAAAAAAATAATCTCCCTCGAGTTAGAAGGAGCATAAACGCTCCTTCTCTAAC
>JBFRWJ010000622.1:0-2984 GCA_051439525.1 Spirulina sp.
GACAGCACTTTACCTTAACGGCATCCGCTCGGGTCGATGACACTATCGTGATTTGGATGTACTGGCACGATCTGGACAACTGGCCGCATTTTCGTCTGGAGGTATTAGATTTTTTTCGCGTCCAACACCAGCGCAAACTATTATTGTTAACAGCCCTCGGTCACCGACGCACCATCGATCGTCTGTGGGGGTTTTTAACCCTTCTCGTGGAGGAATACGGTCAAACCGTCGAAAAAGGCGTTTGTTTTCCCTATCCTTTAACTCACGCGCAAATTGGTAGCGCGATCGGTTCGACCCGCGTCACGGTAACTCGCCTCATGGGAAAGTTGCGCCAACAAGGATTAATTTCTATCGAAGACGATAATACCATTTGCTTGCTCGATTCCGCCAACCCAGATCGATGTATTCACAAAGATAAAAAAGAAGTAAAATAAATCTTCATTACCGATTATCGATTACCCATTACCGATTACCGATTACCCAGATGAGATATATTGATAGTGCCAAAGCCTTTCGCGGGACGATCGAAGAATTGATCGAAGCAAAAGTGCTGTGGGTGGATACGGAAGTTGCCGACTATCAGAGCAAGAAACCCAAACTTTCTCTCATTCAAGTTTTGGACGACCCGGGGGATCTCACCGGCGATCGCGTGGCGATTTTTGACGTTCTCGATCGCGGGGAATGGGTGCAAGATTTTATCGATATTATCATGCTCGATACGAGAATTGAAAAGGTCTTTCATAATGCCAGTTTCGATCGCAAGTTTCTCGGCAAGCGCAAGGCAGAAAATATTACTTGTACGTTGGAAATGGCGAAAAAGATCCCCTATTATCTCGTTCCCATTCCTCAATATAGTTTACAGGCTCTGGCGGAACAGTTATGCGATCGCACAAATATTGATAAAAGTTATCAAAGCAGTGACTGGGGAGTGCGTCCTCTTTCCTCGGAACAACTTCATTATGCCAAGATGGATCCGGTTTATGTCGCGCAGGTTCATCAGCGACTTTTAGAACTGGTTAATATTGCTTGTCCCGATCCCGAAAAAGAAGATATTCACGCTCTAACTTTACGCTATCGCCAACTCGAGCATCAATGGAAGAAATTAGATACAGAAGTCAATCATGTTAAAGAACGTCTCAAGGCAGCAATGAACGCCCAAAATGTGCCGGAAACGGCGGGATTTAAAGTCTCTCATTCCCAACGCACCAGTAAAAAGATTGCGTTTTCTCATTTAGCGCAAGCGAGTCAAGACATGAACTTAGAACTCGATTTTCCCGTGACCTTAACCAAACCCTTACAAAAACAACTGGGAGACGCGATCGCAGATTTACCCATTCAAGAAGAAACCACGACAATAACCCAATTAAAAATTGCGGAACAAGACGAAGAAGATATCCCCTTTTAACAGTTATCAGTTATCAGTTATCAGTTATCAATTGCTAATTCCCTTAACGGGTAGTTCGATCGCGAATTCTGTTCCTTCTCCAAGGATAGACGTACATTGTAACATCCCTTTGTGCTTTTCGGTGACAATTTGATAGCTGACCGATAACCCCATTCCCGTCCCCTGTCCGACGGGTTTAGTAGTGAAGAAAGGGTCAAATATTTTGCGCCGAATTGTTTCGCTCATGCCGATGCCATTATCGCGAATGCGAATGACGATCGCGCCTTTTTCTTGATACTCTGTTAGAATTGTAATTCTCTGAGAATTATTGTGAAGATGATTCTCCCATCTTGTTTCTGGCAATCGCCTTTGCTCTTTCTCTTCAATGGCATCGATCGCATTCACAATTAAGTGCATAAAAACTTGATTGAGCAATCCGGCATAACATTCTAATTTTGGGAGATTGCCATAAATTTTTACCGTTTCAATGTCGTGCAAGCGATGATTGAGAATTTGTAAGGTACTATTCAATCCGTCATGAATATCGACGGTTTTGCATTCTGCTTCGTCAAAACGGGAAAAGAGCTTTAAACTGATGACAATTTCGCGAATTCGTTCCGCACCATTTCGCATTGACTTCAGAAGTTTAGGCATATCTTGCAAGATAAAATCCGGATCTTTATCTTCAATTATTTCTACAAGTTCTGGTGGAATTGAAGCACAATTTTCGTGATAGATTTGTATGATTTCTAGTAAATCTTGTGTATAATCTTTCAAATGAGCAATATTTCCATAAATGAAATTAACAGGGTTATTAATTTCGTGGGCAATTCCGGCAACTAATTGTCCCAAACCTGCCATTTTTTCATTTTGGATCAGTTGTGCTTGCGTGCTTTTGAGTTTCTTTAAAGTTTGTCGTAACTCTCGGGCGCGATCGCTTGCTTCTCGCGCCGATCGCCGACTTTGTTCGTAAAGTTCGATTTGTTGAAAGGCAATCGTAATTTGATTGCTTAACATTCTTAATACTTCGAGATCTTTGTTTGTTAAACGGGGACGGACTAACGTATTTTCTTTTTGATTGCCGACAAATAAAATGCGATCGAATTGATCGAAAACAGCAAAAGGCAAAGCCATAAAATATTCAACTTGAAAATCTTCTGTGAAGGCAGCCAGAGGATTATTTTTTGTGTTACTATTCACTAATATTCCTTTTCTCTGACGAGCCAAGTCTCGGAAAAAAGGATGCACTAAACGGTTTAAATTCCAATCTTCTGCATACCCATAATGGGCAATGGGAACAAAACGACTCATTTGACTATGATAAATGATGACGCGATCGAAGCCAATATCTTCTGCTAGCGATCGCACGACCATTTGATAAATTTTCTCGATGTCGTTGGTGGCAGAGATTTCTTGATTTAATTTTTGAAAAAGTTTTAATGTTTCCTCTCGTTTCTTTTGTTTTTCTTTCTCCTCCATTGCTTCCGATTCTAACTGGATGATAGTTTGAGTTAACGAATCAATTTTTTCCTGGAAGGCTTGAATTTGTTCTGGCAAGGATTCTGTTTCCAAGGTAGACTCTAACATTTTAATTTACCTC
>JBFRWJ010000623.1:0-10323 GCA_051439525.1 Spirulina sp.
GGCGATCGCTCACTACGAAAAAAGCCGCGACCTCTATCAACAGCTCGAGCGAGAACAAGAGGTGGCAAATCTGTGGGACTGGCTATCCGATACCTATCGAGTTTGGGGTAAATACGAACGGGCATTAGAATGCCGTCAACAACACCTTGCCCTGAATCAGAAACTAGAGAATGAATCAAATATAGCCCATGCTTATTATACTTTGGGACGTATCTATCAAGACTGGGGCAAATATGAAGAGGCGATCGCTCACTACGAAAAAAGCCGCGACCTCTATCAACAGCTCGAGGGAGAACAAGATGTGGCCAATCTGTGGAACTGGCTATCCAAAACCTATCGAGCTTGGGGTAAATACGAACAAGCATTAGAATGCTGTCAACAACACCTTGCTCTGAATCAGAAACTAGAGAATGAACCCAAAATAGCCAATGCTTATTATAGTTTGGGACTTATCTATCAAGACTGGGGCAAATATGAAGAGGCGATTGAGTATTATCAAAAAGGTTTTGAGCGCTATCAGACTTTGGAAAATAACGAGAGTGCTGCCATAGGCTTGAGACAATTAAGTAATACTCAGCGACAACAAGCAAAAGACCTTGCCCGAGAAGAGACTATTAAACTACTCCAACAAGCAGAGCAACACCTACAACAGTCTATACAACTTGACACCGCAGGCGACTACCAAGAAAACTTGGCTTATGACCATATTTCCCAGGCTCTACTCATTGCCGAATCTCTGCGCTGGCTCTCCAAAGAGGATACCTCTATACCCGATCGCATTGCCCAATTTGAACAATCTTATACAACCGGGTTTGAGCATTTTATCGAATTGGGACAGGAAGTCAATCGTGCCGAAGCAGCTCTCGATATTGCCCGTACCTACATTGAAATCGAAGCGCTGGAAAACTGCGATCGCGCTGAAGAAATAGCCAATCAATCCCTACAAACCTTCCAAGACTTCAACCGTTGCAAATTGCAAGCCTCTGCTCACAAACTATTGGGTGAAATTGCTCTCAAACGTGCCAATTTTGAGCGGGAGAGGATTGTCAACCGATAACGGTTACGCGATCGCCTTGTTCGATTTGCGGAATTTTGAAAACATAGCGATAGCCCCCTTGGCGGGATTTCTCCACCGCGATCCGTCCCCCGTGCATTTCCACAAAATGACAGCTTAACAACAATCCGAGGGTTTCTCGTCCCCCTTCCTCCGCCGATTTGCGATCGCGTTTGTGGGTTTGTAAGGTCTCGATCAGTAAAGCGAGGGTTTGTTGCGATGAATATCCGCTTTCGGTTGCTGGGGATAGGGTACTCGGGATCTGTTCGTGCCAGCAGGGATGCGCGGACCACAGAGAAATATTGAGAACCGGGAGGAGATAAAGGGGATCCTCAATTTTGCGACAGATGTGAATGTGAATATCGCTGCCCCCATGAGTCTCCTGAATGAGACTGTAACAGAGAAAATACAGCGCTTGACAGATTTTGTCTTTGTCCAGCAACCAGATCCGGTTGCCCGGTTCGATGGACAATCGCAAGGTTTGTTGCTGTTGTTCTGCAAGGGGATGTAAAGTATTGAGCGCCTGCTGGCAGAGCATCTCCACATCCACGGGAGAAAGCTGCAATTGGTCGTTATAGGGGTCTAAAACCCCCAAAGCGAGCATTTCTTCCACCCGAGAGAGCAACTCTTGACCGCTAGTATGAATGATTTCCAAATATTCTTTTTGCTTGTCCGTCAGAGGTCCATAGATTTCCTGTTCTAAGACCCGAGCCATACCAATGACCGAAGTGAGCGGGTTGCGTAAATCTTCCGTCAGTCCCACCAGTAATCTCACCTTGAGAGAATTGGGCGATCGCTTTGGACTCTGACCGTTTTGCCAAATACTCGGGCTCGGGGCGATCGCGTCTCGGGGCTTTTCCCAAGGTAAGGTAAGTGGGGGAGACTCCGATCGCTCCGCCGGGATGGAACTTTCAAACTCGCTCATGCACCATCGCGCCGTCAGGGCTAAAAAGTCAATATCGCGATCGCTAAATTCGTGGGGGACTAAATCCATAACCGCGATCGCCCCCAAGCATTCCCCCGAGCGAGCGATTAAGGGAGCGCCTAAATAAGCGCGGATGCCGTACTCTTGGAACAAGGTACTGCTGGCAAAAATGGGGTTTTCCGCAATATTGTCAATAGCCAAGGGGGCGATCGCATCGATAACATACTGGCAAAATGATTGCTGGCGAGGCAACTTGCGTCGAATTGCCAGTTCGTTGCGCAAACCGAGTTGAGATAATCCCAATGCGGATTTAAGCCATAATTCGTCTTTGACCTGAATGCTAATAAAACATATCGGCATTTGAGGAAAAGATGACGATCCCGAGGTCGAACCCTCGCGATCGGAGTGCGCCCCGAGAAAGCGAGCCGCAGTTTGTACGGCTTCCTCAAAAATCGGAATGGTCTCGGAGTTTAAGAGTCCCAACCGATCTAAGACCTGCAAGCGCTGTTTTTCCCGTTCTGCTGGCGTTAAACCGTCCAAACGACAAAAGAGGCGATTTTGATAGGCGATGGGACTGCGATCGCTTTGCTCCATAACAGTTTTCAGTTCAGTAGCGAAAAAGAAAGAGATTCGATAACATGACCGGATTTCTTCTCGTCAAACTTATTCTTCCCACGATTGCCGATTGATGAACATTGAACCGCGAACCCCGATTGCTCGACACAGAAGAGGCAGGGGACAAGTCAACAGATCGGGACAATGTGAATTGACTCTCGCGTCCCTGTGCCGATAAGTTAATTTCAGGGTATCATAGCAAGATAAGTGGTAAAAAAGTCGTGCATTGACCGGAAATCAAAAAGCAGGCTCGACCAACAAAGCTAAGCTCCTCAATAAATGGGGAAATTTAGGGGCTGTGGGTGCATCGTTAGAAACAGAGAAAAAACCTCGCAGAAAAAAAAAGGCGAGTCATTCCTGAATGGGGAAAACTTTGGGTGTATCAAAACAAAGAGTTGGAGTTCTCCAAAATTTGAGGAGAGGAAAAACCCATCCGGGCCAACCCACTCCAACCCGAAAATCCTCCCTTACAGGTCGCTTGTTCTCAACCCATTCGTTCCTTCGATCATGTCAAGTTTTGAGATTGCTAATTATTTAGATTTGGGTGCTCCACCACGCTTTCACGTTGGAGAAGCGAATGCCGATCCTCGGGATTCGGACATTCATTCTGTAGAGGATAAGGATATTATGAAACACAGCTCATCCCCGACGGTTCGCGTCGGGATTTTGCCGTTCGAGCAAGGCGAGACACTCTCTTCATCAAAACTCGTCACCGAAGCAATATCCATAGCGATCGCGGAAATCGATCGAGGGGGGGGCATTTTCGGTCAAGCGATCGAACTCGTTGAAACCGAGGCAATTCAGAGTCGCGAAGCATTAGAACGACAAGCGCGCGCCCTTTTAGAAGATCCGAGAATCAAAACGATTTTTAGCTGGGGAACCTGCGAAACAAAACGTCAAAAGATTTTTCCTCTGGTTGAAGCCGCCGATACCCTCCTGTGGTATGGCGATCGCTACCCCGGGGGCGAAACATTCTCCCGCATCTTTTATACGGGAACCTGTCCCAACCAACGGGTCGAACCCGCTATCTCTTGGCTGCAAGCAACCGACAAAAAACAATGCCATTTAATCTATTCTGCCGATCTTCTTTCCCAACGCATCGGAGAACTTTTTTCCCAACAATGGCAGGGACAAGGGGAGTTAGTAACAACAGTTACAGATGAAAATACCCATTGGGAGGAACTGTGGCAGGCGATCGCCCGAGAGCAACCCGAGATCGTTATCAACGCCTGCAGTGAAGATTGTCAACTCCTCTACGAAGGGTATGAAAAAGCCCATCTTCATCCCGACACCCTGCCGATTTTGGCCCTCAATCTGGTTCTGAAAGACATTGAGAAATTAGGCGATCGCGCCAAGGGTCACTATTTTCTCAGTCCTTATTTTCCCCAGTCCTCGAGCCAACTGCCCCCTCCTTCCTTTATCCCCACCGACGAAATTGCCGCCGCCGCCTACACCCAAGTTTACCTGTGGAAACAAGCCGTCGAAACCGCAGGGACTTTCCAAATCGATCGCGTTCGCGCCGCCGCCATCGGACAAACATTTCCCGAACCCCACGGCATCGTTCGCCTCGCCCCCAACCAACACCTCGCGCGCCCTCTCCTCATTGGGCGCTATGGCGATGGGGGGTTTGCTCTGGCGAGCGATCGCGATCGCGCCATCAATCCCCTCCCATGGCACGGCCAACCGTTACAGTCACCACCTCACAGACACCCCTCGAAAAACCCACAACCGACAACCGACAACTCACAACCTATCACCACCAGCCTCATTGCCGAGTTGGAAGGAGAGCGAGCGAGGCGACAAGAAATCGAAGCGGCGGTACAAGAGTATGGCAGTGCCTTGCGCGCTTTATTTGCAGCCACCAGCGACGCGATCCTCATTACCGATGCTCGCGGCTGTTATTTAAGGATCGCCCCAACTCAACCCCTCCCCCCCTTTTCCCACGATTTAATCGGGAGAACCCTGCACGACATTTTTCCTCAAGACCAAGCCGATCGCTTCCTCGGTTACATTCGTTCCGCCCTCGAGGAAAAACAGCCCGTCCAATTTGAATATCACTGGGAGCAGGCTTGGTTTTCTGCGGTGATTTCCCCCATCAATGCCCGTGAAGCCATCTGGATCGTGCGGGATATCAGCAAACAAAAACAAATCGAATGGGAAAGAGAACAGTCTTTACTCGAACAATTTCAAGAACGAACCACAGCCTTAAGAGATGTCAGCGATCGCCTCGTGTATGAGGTGGTGGAACGCCAACACGCGGAAAATGCCCTCAGTGCTGCCAAAGACCAACTGCAAGCCATTTTAGACGCGGTACCGGGGATTGTCTCTTGGATTAGTGCCGACCTGCGCTATTTGGGGGTCAATCATCACCTCGCCGGGATGTTTAACCTCACTCCTGAAGTTTTTATCGGGCAGGATATTGGGTTTTTAAATGCCAGTGAAGAATTTATCAGCTTTATTCGCGACTTTTTTGCCAGCGATGCCACGGATGATTTCCGGGAAATCACCTCCCACGTTCAAGGCAGCGCGCGCACTTACTTGATTGTCGTGCAAAAATACAATCGCGGCAAAGCCGCCTTTACCGTGGGTATCGATATTACCAAGCGCCAACAAGCCCTTGATGCCCTCGCCCGGTCTAAGGCTCAACTGCAAGCGGTGTTAGAAGCGGTGCCGGGGATTGTCTCTTGGATTAGTTCCGACCTGCGCTATTTGGGAGTCAATCGCCATTTAGCCAAAACCTTTGACCTCTCTCCCGAAGACTTCGTGGGGAAAAATATTGGGTTTCTCCAAGCCAGCGACGATTTTAACCAATTCGTGCAAGACTTTTTTGCCGCCCCCGAACAGGATAATTTCCGCGAAGTGGAAGCCTTGGTGGACGGAGAAACCCGCAATTATTTGATCGCCGCGCAAAAATACGATGACGGAGCCGCCGCCTTTACCGTCGGCATCGATATTACCGATCGCCAGAGAGCGATCGAAGATTTACACTTTACCAAAGACCAATTGCAAGCGGTATTAGAAGCGGTGCCGGGGATTGTTTCTTGGATTAGTTCCGACCTGCGCTATTTGGGAGTCAATCGCCATTTAGCCCGAACTTTCGACCTTCCCGTAGAAGCCTTTACCGGGAAAAGTTTGGGATTTCTCCAAGCCAGCGAGGACTTTAATGAGTTTGTTAGTAACTTTTTTGCGTCCCCCGAGCAAGATGATTTTCGCGAAGTGGAAACCGTAGTAGAGGGGGAAACCCGCAACTATTTAATCGCCGCACAAAAATACGATGAAGGTCGGGCGGCGTTTACTGTCGGCATTGATGTCACCGAACGCCAGCAAGCCTTAGAAGGTTTACAAAAAGCAGAAGAAAAATATCGCACCATCTTTGAAAATGCCGTGGAAGGCATCTTCCAAACCACTCCCGACGGACGCTATATTAGTGCCAACCCCGCCCTCGCGAGAATTTATGGCTATGATTCCCCCACAGAATTAATGGCCAATCTCGACAACTTGGAGGAGCGCTTGTATATCAACCCCCAACGCCGTCGCGTCTTTATCCATTCCATCGAAACCGAAGGCGGGGTCGTGGGGTTTGAATCCCAAGTGCGCCGACGAGACGGACAACTGCGCTGGATTTCTGAAAACGCTCGGGCGGTGCGGGACGATCGGGATCGGATTCTCTACTACGAAGGGACGGTGGAAGATATCACCGATCGCAAACAAGCAGAAGAAAATCTCAGAAAACTCAATGAAGAGTTAGAAACCCGGGTGCAACAGCGCACCAATGAATTGCAACAATTAAATTTGCAATTATTATTAGAAATTGGCGAACGCGAACGCATCGAGTCGGCCTTGCGCACTTCGGAGGCAGAACTCAAAGCCTTGTTTGCCGCCATGACGGATATTATCACGGTCTTCGATGCCGAAGGCCGTTATGCCAAGATCGTCACTACCAACTCGGAAACGATTTACAGTCCCAAGTCGGAGTTACTCGGCAAAAACGTTCGGGACGTATTTCCTCCAGAACAAGCACAAATCTTTATCCAGAACATTCAGCAAGCCTTGGCAACGGGAGAAACCGTGTATATTGAATACAGCGTCAGCGCCCAACAAGGCGATACCTTGACGGATTCCTCCTTACCCGTGAAAAACGTTTGGTTTTCTGCGAGCGTTTCTCCCCTACCCAATAACTGCGTCATCTGGGTGGCACGGAATATTACCAAACGCAAACAGATGCAGTTGAAAGTAGAAAAGGCAGAAGAAAAATACCGCAGCATCTTTGAAAATGCGGCGGAGGGCATTTTCCAATCCACTCGGGACGGGCGCTATATCAGTGCCAATCCGGCTTTGGTGACGATGTTCGGGTTTGATTCCTTTGCCGAGATGGCGGCTTTAGTCCCCCAAATCGATCGCTGCTATATCGAACCGGAATTGCGCCAGCACTTCCGGGAACAACTCGAACGCAAAGGCTCGATTTCCGGGTTTAAGGCGCAAGTCCGGCGCAAGGATGGCAGTTTAATTTGGGTTTCGGAAAATGCGCGGGTGGTGCGGGATAACGACGGGCACATTCTCTATTATGAAGGCACCGTTGCCGATATTACCAAGCAAAAAGAAGCCGAAGATGCCCTGCGTTTGGAACGAGAAAAATCAGACCGCTTGCTGTTGAATATTCTCCCGAAAGCGATCGCGGAACGCCTCAAGCAAAACGAAAAATCCATCGCGGAACGGTTCGACTGCGTGTCGATTTTGTTTGCAGATATCGTCGATTTTACTTCTCTCTCAGCGAGAATTTCGCCGACGGAGTTGGTGGATCTCCTCAATGAGATGTTTTCTGCCTTTGATAAGTTAACCACTTGGCACAATTTAGAGAAAATTAAAACCATTGGGGATTCTTACATGGTAGCGGGAGGACTCCTCGATACCACGCCCGATCATGCCGAAGCGATCGCGGATCTGGCTCTGGATATGCAGTTGGCGATTTCTAAGTTCCGCCAACAGGATGGTCAGCCCTTCAAGGTTCGCATCGGCATCAATACCGGACCCGTGGTTGCGGGAACTATTGGGATTAATAAATTTATTTACGACCTCTGGGGGGATACCGTAAATGTGGCATCCCGCATGGAATCTCACGGCAAGTCGAATGCCATTCAGGTGTCTTCGGTCACCTACGAACTGATTAAAGATAAGTTCTTCTTTGAGGAACGGGGAGAAATTGCCATTAAAGGCAAGGGAAATATGAACACTTATTTCTTGCAAGGAAGATTGTAATGGATGAGTTGGAGTAAAGGACGGGCAACCGAATTGCGATCGCAACAATTCTCTACTTTTGTCTAGGCTCTTTTTCTGAATAAGCGCCTATATTTAGAGAATAGCCAATCCACTTGTCTTGACTTTATCCACATCATGAGTCGCCAGCACCAAAACCGGACTTCTGCCCAAAAATCTTCCTCGGCAAAAAAACAGTCTCGGTTTGTTCCCCCCGCGATCGCGCAACCGAAAGCGGAGAATTCACCCGAAGAACAACTTCCGGAGTGGAAACCGGGGGGGAGTGGCAAGAGTCCCCTCAGTCGCTTCCAGCAGGCTCTACAAGCTAAATTGACCGTCGGGCAACCCAATGACCAGTACGAGCAAGAAGCCGATCGCCTGGCTCGGGATGTCGTGCGAGCGATCGACAACCTCGAAGCCGACCCGTCCGAACAAAAAGAATCCATTGCAGACGTACAGATGCAGCCCGATTTGTCAAGAGTAGGTGAAGAAGGTGGAATTGTATCGAGAGAAATCGAAAGCGAAATTCAAAGCGCTAGAGGGAACGGTCACTCTTTGGATACGGGGCTGCAACAGAGTATGAGTCGAGCCACGGGCTCGGATTTTAGTGGCGTAACCATCCATACTGACGGCAGATCCGACCGATTGAATCGGGCTTTGAATGCAAAAGCCTTTACAACCGGATCGGATGTATTTTTTCGACAAGGGGAATATAATCCGAGCAGTAAGAGCGGGCAAGAGCTCATCGCTCACGAGCTCGCTCACGTTCAACAGCAAACGGGGGAATCCGTTCAGCGTCAAAGCATTCCCGATATCCAACGACTGATTTATTCCAGTAAGGGACACTACGTTCCCAATGATGCAGCCGAGCGCTTCTTAATCCGACAAGGAATATCAAAAAATATTGCGACAGAAGTCATAGAGATATTTGGCGGCAAAATAGACTGTACGTTGGGCGAATTGATGGCTGAGGCAAGAACCAGAAGGCAACCCGAACCCCAGGAGCCTCAAAATCGCCCCCGTCGCCGTCCTCGCTCCCGTCCTCACCCCCGCAACGAAGACTTACCGCTTTCCGACACGGACGCAAAGGCAACCGAGGCCAAAGAAGAGGAACTCAGTCCCAGTGGTAATGAGAATCAGCTCGACAATGATAAGCCGACTCCAGATCGGCCCAATGTTCCTCCAGAAAAGTTTCCCAAGGGCACGATTCAAGATATCGAACACTTTCTCGAGAAAGCTGCAAACGCGAGGGCAGATGGTGTCTCCCTCGATTACGATCCGGAAGTCGTTAAATGGATAGATAAGCAAAAGTTAAGTCATTTAACAGAGGTATCCGAGAACATTCCCCTATTGTATCGCGGTTTTATGTATATGCCCGAAGCGGCTCGCAACAAGGTGTTGGAAGGAGAAGCCGTATCCGGTAAAGCGCGCAACGAACAGAAAAATGATGAAAGCTACGATTTGGCTGCAGCCCGAGAAGATTTTCAGCAAGAGTATCTCAGCGACCCACAGGAGGACGAAGCAGCTAAACAAGAAAAATTTGCGAAACTGCGGAAAGCTGTAGATCTCCACAAAGATTCAGGACATGGCAAGAGCAATTTTGTAGGAGTTTCTGCAAATCCCGATTATATTTTAAATTGGATTCAGCCCTCCTTGAGTACGGAATTTGAAGCTTACTCGATCGCCTTAGCGATCGTTCCCCACCATACAGATATTCTTTTCAAGAGTGTAGACTTGCTAACGGAAGCGGGTTGTGGCACTAGCGTCGATGAAGAGACGGGTCAAGTGACGGACTGGGAAGATGAATATCTCTTTGCAGGTGGATTTCCTGCCGATCGCGTGGTGGGTTATGTCACCATTAAGTACAAGCAACTTCCGAAGCCGACGGGGAGCGAATTCGATCGCTTCGCGGGGGATGAATCCATCATTAAGTTATACGAGGCGAAAAAACGAAGAGCAATTAAAAAAGGGGTAATTAACGAAGGAGAAGAACTCGAAGGCCGAGCAGATGGCGATGAAACCGAAAAGTACAACTATGCACTTTTTAAAATGGCTGAGAAGCGCCAGTTAGAACTCGAACGAGATCGGCTACAGCACCTTGTAGATAGTGAGACTGACAGAGATTTGACGGCAGAAAGCGAACAGATCGAACAGCTAAACGCAAACATCGAAGCGATTGAGGAGAAAGCCCTCGAGGAGGTTCCCAACAAGCTCACAGAACATGTCAACCTATTAGAACAATATCGTGCGGCAGAAATTGAGTTGCTTACAGAAGACAATGACATCAAGGCTGGTGTGCTTAAGGGAGTTCTCAAAAGGCTCAGAGGGCAGTTGGGACTGAGGAAGAAGGGGAAATTTACCACTCTCAGCGATGCCGATCGCGAGGCGCTATCGCAGCAGACCGAACCTCAAGCTAAAATCGATAAGACTCGGTATCGGGCTCGCAACGACCAGATTTATATCAAGAAGAAAGTTT
>JBFRWJ010000624.1:0-7736 GCA_051439525.1 Spirulina sp.
TAGAAGGGATGAAGAATGAAGGATGAAGGATGAAGAAACGATGAATTTTTCTTTCTCTCTCCTCCTCCTCCCTTTACCTCTTCTCAACTATCAACATTTTCCCCGGTAATCGATAAACCTTCCACCCAAATGCGGGGACAAACACCAGATGGCGTGAGTTCCGGTTCTTTCTCCACGTAAATGATAGACTGCAACACTTCGCGAATATCCCCTGCAACCGTCCCCGAGTCGATACTGACGCGATCGCCTTTATTCATCAACCAACCATCAAAAGGTAGGGAAAAGGAGCCTTGGAGAGAATTTACCCCCGCATGCAGGGCATTTAATTCATCAATGAAGATGAGATTTTCTTCCTCCTCCAGCTTATATTCGCGTTCGGGGGGTTTTCCTTGAAAAACGTGGTAAAAATGGGGACTGACGGTGATTTTTGCTCCTAAATTGGCGTGTCCCGTCGGTTGTGCATCCATGCGTTTTGCCGTCCCCGCACTATGCAAAAATCCCGCGAGAATGCCTTCTGTAATTAATGGGGTGCGACGGGTGGGAGTTCCTTCTCCATCAAAGGTTTCCGCCGCTACATTATCCGGGTGCAACGCATCATCGCAGACGGAAAGTAACGGCGAGGCGATCGCTTCTCCTAAGGATTCGGGGGTGGAAAGACTTTGCTTGTCAAGAATGCTTTGAGCATTTACCATGTTAGAAAATGCCCCTAGTAGACCCAAAAAGGCTTCCGCCGAAAAGACAACGCGATATTTTCCTGAAGGTATCTTTTTGTAATTTAAGTGTGAAATGGTTTTATCCGAGGCTTCTTTAATGCAGTCCGCGATCGCCAGTGCATTCATCCCCGGACTCATGCGAAAACTACCCGCACTGCGGGGTTTTTTCCCTTCTTCTTCGGTTTTCGTGTAGAGATACACCATGGCATAGGTGCGTCCCTCCTCTCGTAATGCCCCTTCGCTGTTAAGATAAAAGCGATCGATATCCTGTTGGGACAAACCATTGTAGGGGACGCTTTCGATCGCCGAATGGGTGTCTAATAATTGTTTTTCCGCGTCGAGTAACTGGTCAATTAACTCGGAAACGGCAACTTGATTCGCCTTATCGTATTTAACCTCGGGGAGGGGACTCGTCGCTTCCGGACTAAAATCGGGGATATTTTCCTTAACCCCAAAGAAACTCGCCTCGCAAGCGGTTTTCAACGCCAATTTAATGCCATTGCGATCGACATCCGTGGTACTCGTCACCCCGACTGTCTCGTTCTCATTCCATACCCGAACGATAACGCTAGAACGGTTCGAGGATTTGACTTGTTTGGGTTCGCCGCGATCGACTTGGACGTTCGTCGAATCGATGGAAGACCCATAGATATCATACTTTTTAATGCCCAGCGATCGGGCAATATCTCCTGTATAGTTGGCTAATTCTCGGACTTGAATCATTGGATTGGTTATTGGTTATTGGTTATTGGTTACTGGTTATTGGTTACTGGTTATTGGTTTGCAGGACGTGACAGTCACTGCATTGTCAAATAACAAACAACAAACGAAATTTACCTTCCGCCAACGGTGATAGAATCGACTTTAATATGGGGTTGGCCGACGGTGACGTAAATGCTGCCGCTAATGGAACCGCAAAAACCGGCGGCGAGGCTGAGATCGTCGGAACACATGGAAATTTTGTTCATAATTTCCTTAGCTTCCCCGATTAAAATTGCGCCTTTGAGGGGTTTCGTGACTTTCCCTTTTTCGATTAAATACGCCTCGTCCACCCCAAAGTTAAATTCTCCCGTAGCACCGACACTTCCGCCGCCCATTTTCTTACAGTAAATGCCTTTATCAATGGAGGCAAACAGTGCGTCAAGACTGTAAGAACCGGGGGCAATGTAGGTATTCCGCATCCGAGAAGCCGCCGCATAGGTATAATTTTGACGGCGACCGCTCCCCGTGCGAGGATGTCCGGTACGCATCGATCCGGCGCGATCGGCGAGGAAGTTTTTCAGGATTCCATTCTCAATTAACAGGGTACGTTGAGTGGGCATTCCCTCATCATCCATATCGAGGGTTCCAAAAGCATCTTCCGATCGCCCTTCATCCCAAGCCGTTAAATTTTCATGGGCAATTTTTTCACCTTTTTTGTCAATAAAAGGCGTGATTTTTCGTTCGATCTGAGTTGTTTCTAACAGGTGTCCGCAGGCTTCGTGAAAAATTACCCCACCAAAATGATTGGCCATAATAATCGGATAGGTTCCCGATTCCACATAATCCGCATAGAGCATTTTACCCGCCGTTTCTGCTAAATCTTCGGCGGTTTTCTCGTAACTCCAATTTCTTAAGAAATCCGGATCGCTAGTATCTCCATCTCGCAAACTATTGGAGGTACGATGTTCTCCATCGGCGCAAAGTAAATTCGAGCCAACGGTTTGGGCGAGACGAATATCATGAGCAAATGTACCATCGCTGGCGGCCACCATGACTTCCTGCCAATCTCGAGAGTAACTGCTGCGACGAGATTGAACGTGGGTTGCTTTTTTGGCCAATTTATCATTGGCTGCCAGTAAAATATCTCCCATCTCCTGCATGGAACTGCATTCGGGCAACCATTTCTCTTTATCTTTGGCGGCTGCGTAGTCTCGCAGCATTTCTAGGTAAATTTCGGGGACGTAAGCATTAGCAGCCGGAAGATTTAATCCTAAAATCGATAATCCTTTTTCTAGGGCTGCTTTTAAACCATTAAAAGATAAATTGTTAGTGCTAACATAACAATCTCCTTTACCTCGAAATACGCGAACGCCGGCTCCCGTCGCCAATCGAGGACTAATGCTAGTAATGGCATCTTGTTCTGCCAGACAACTAATATAATTAGTTCGTTCTAGAAATATTTCGATAAAATCCGCTCCGGCTGCCCGTCCGAGTCCGAGAAGTGTTGAGAGGGGGGCTTCCCATGTAATATCAAAACATTCCGGAGTCGAGAGATATTTAAGGGTGGGCAATTCTTTTGTGAGTAGAAGCGTGCTTGGAGACATAATAATTAAACGAGGTTAAAGGTTGATTAAGTTACAAACCCTTCAATTGCGAGAAATCTCGGCGATCGCAACTCGGGGATTGGGAAAAAGTTGCCGATTTGCCCAATTTTAGATTTAGAGTCGAGCGATCGATCGCCTCATCAGGCAATTGTTCTCTTCTTAGTCTAGCAAAATCCGATCCCCTGCCAACCCCACAAAAGGTATAATCTTGCAAATTCTGAATTAAATCTTGCAAATCGGTAATTGTTCGCTGTTTGCTGCTCACTGATTCAAGGTTGCCACTGTTCGAGTGCTTGGCGTAGGTTGTCCAATTCCTCAAGATAACGATTGAGTAGCATTTTCTGTTCTTCTAAAGACGCTAAAATTTGATCGACTTCCGTTTCTCGAGTTTCTCGTTCTTTGAGCAAGCGATCGAATTCAACTAAAAAGCGATTGATATATTCATTAATTTGTTTCTCTGCATGACCGAAATCTTCACCCACTTGTTTTTTTATTGCTCGTTCGACAACGATTAAACTCCCGGAAGTTTGTGCGTCAATTTCTTGCTTAATTGCTCCCAAGGTTTGACGGAGATCGATTTCGTAATAAGACCGGCGATCGTCTACTTGAATATCGACTTCATAATCTCGGCACAATGCCTGTTTTCTTTCCCGCGTCCAGCGCGTATAATTTTCAGTTTGTTGTTGAACTTGAGTATCAATTCCTTGAAAATCGAACACTAACATTTGAATGGGATTAATATTCATAGAAATTTCCAAGGCTTCTCCTAAGTATTTTGAGAGTTCGTTAGAAATTGTTTGCACGTTATCTCGAATTTCTGAAACTAATTCTTGCCGAATTAATGTTCCATTCCGAGAGAGTTTGTCTTGGGTATTCGTCCACCAATCTTTAATCAGAATTGCACAAAAACGATTGATATCTCTTTTAATTTGTTCAACTTCCTCCTCACTTTCACAACGAATCCTATAGGGATTTTCGGAATCACCTAAAAGCTCATTAATCACTCTCTTTAAAGATTCTGCCAATCGTTTCGGCACGGGAAAACGGGAGTTTTTTTCGGGTTCTTCTTCGGTTTCTAACTCATCTTTGGAGTCCGAGGAAACCGTATAATCTGAAAAGCGATAGTGAACAAAAATTTCAAACTCCTGTTGAATCGTTAACTTTGCTCGTTCGGCAAAATCTGTAATTTCCCATTTGAACTGTTCGATCAGTTGTTTTTCTTGTTGTTCGACCAGTTTCTTCACGCCACGAATTTGCACGATCGCGTTTTTTGCCAGTCGTTTATATTCTTCCATCTTTTGGCGCAGGGGCTTAATTTCAATTTTCCAACCTTGAATTCTGGTGTTCATTACATCTTCAATTCCCGTTCCCGCTTTATTGAGTTTGGCAATCACATCTCGCAATAAATTCCAACCCGCATTATTCACGACTTCTCGCACGACGGCTTGTTCGATAACCGGAATTAAACTATCTTTTAAGGCTTGAGGGGCGACTTTTTGAGGCGAAGGAACGATGAAGTCCCCTTCCGGGGTTTCTCTAGCATATCGTCCTCCAAAAAAGCGCTTGAAGTTCCGTAAATGCACATCCGTTGCCAGTCCTCGTTGAATCATTTTAGCAAGGAGTCCCTGCCAAGCACTGGCGGGATACACGATGGGTTCGGGAATACCAAATCCTGTTAGTGTCCGCTTGAGATCGTCAATAACATGCTGAATGGGGCGATCTTCTTCGGTCTTGCGATCGATTTTATTGAGAATAAAATAAATTGCCCCCCGATTGCGTTTTAAAAAATCGCTGCGCTGTTCGATTAAGTCCCGCAGGAGTTCTGAATTGGTATTGTCTTTAAAAGAAGAATAATCGAGAATAAAGATAACAACGTCGCAATTGCGGAGAACATCAAGGGCAGTTTCTTTGAGAACGACACTATCAAAAGATCCATCTTGCCACTCATTGGGTCCGGGCGTATCGACAAGAGTAAATCCTGCAAGTGCGGAAAAATTGCCGATCGCATCGATGGGATATTCTAAAGCAAAACGCCGGACGCGATCGCGATTATCCGTCGCCCGGATCAGGTGGGTGCGTTCGAGAAAATGCTGGCGAATCATCCGCGCATCCCCTTCTGCCAAAAGCACGGGCTGTTTTTGCCGTTCTCGATATTCTAACAGCCTCGGCACTTCTCCTCTGGATAGGGGGCGCACGTCAGTCCGACATACCGTACAAGATTCGGTTTCGCTGGCCAGTACGTCCGCACCGATCAACGCATTGAGAAAGGTACTTTTTCCCGCTTTCATGGCAGCGATCACCGCGACATGATACTTTTGTTCTTGTAAGGCGATTAGAGCTTGGCGTGCATCCGACGCGATCGCTTGCAAGGTTTCCGCATCGTCCCCTCGGGCGAGTTCTTCTTCTCGCAACTCTTGCAAGTATTGCACGAGTCTCGTTCCCGTGTCGCGAACACTTTCGTAAATTTCTTGAAACTGTTGAGAAGACATGAATGGGTAATGGGGTAATGGGTAATGGGTAATGGGTAATCAAAATTACACCATTCCGAGTCATTCCATTGGTTTTTCTTTGCTAAAGGCGGTTTGAATGGCGAGGGCAAGTAATCCGATCGCGGCGATGGCAAAGATTGCTGTTGCTAATGTAGCAAGTCCGACCACCAAAGTACGCACGGCGATGGCAATATTTAAAGCGGTTTGGTTGGTGGTGGGTAAGGGTTTTTGGGCAAAGGTGCTGGCGATCGAGGTGGTGAGTAAATACAGGGGAAGGGCGAACCCTGCTGCTGTTAAAGATCCTATTACGCATTGCAGGGGCGTTAAGGGTTTTTGCTCGGATGTTGGGGGAGAATCGCTCATGGGGAGGGCAGAATAAACTATTTCTATATTTTAAGGGGGATTGGAGCGTTGAGAAGAGAGGGGAGCAGGGTGGGGTGCGATCGCTTTTTTTATTCAATCTGTCATAATCAACCTAAGAGATTTTAATTTACTATGAGCAATCCCTCTAATTTGCCCGATCCTAAAATTATTGAGAAAGCGATCGGGAATTTGCGCTCGGTTGGTTATCAACTCGATGCTTTAACTTTGAATCTTGATGAGGTAATTGCAATGGTTGAGGAGGATATCCGGAACAATCCAGTTAATACTTATCGTCGGCAAAAAATACAGCAGATTCTCAAATGAAAATGAGCTTTGTAGAAGATATCAAGATTTTAAACTTTATCATCTAAATTTTAGAGTTTCTCTGCAATTAAGTTTTGTAAATCTTCATCGCAGGGGAATTGGCGATCGAGGAGAGACAATTGAGAATACATCGATCGCGATTAAGGGAATATTTTCTGTAAATCGAGTAAGAGTTCGGGGAAAGTCGGCAAAACAACGGTTTCATGGGGGAGAAAAATACGACGCGATCGGTAACTAAATTCTCCTGTTTGATTTTGATAGGGTTCGCTGTAAACTTCCAAATAATTATTGACTAAATTCACGATCCAATAGTCTGCAATTCCATTTTCAGCATAAAGGGATAATTTAGTTTCGCGATCGTATTTGAGGCTTGTTTCCGAAATTTCGATTAGCAAAATAATATCTGGTGGATAAGGATGGGAATCTAAATATTCATCTTGACGTGCTTTGACGATCGCAACATCAGGTAAAGGTTCGCTATCACTCGGTAAAATAATCGGTTCTTGTCCTCGCACTAGCGCTTGTTCTCCTAACATCAGAATTAGCCTTTTAACCAATCGAGAATTAACAACCGAGTGTGGCGGTTTTTGATTAGGCATTTGAATAATTTCACCTCGAATTAACTCAGTGCGATCGCTTTCTGCAAAAAAGCCTAAGTCTCCCAATCGGTGATAATCGTCAATCGTAAAACGCTTGCGGGTTACTTCTAGCACGATTGTCTCTCCTTTTCTCTTCCTTTTATTATATCTCGATTGTGGAACGGGCATCTTGTCATTAGTGTCAAGTCGTAAGGTGTGTTAGCGTAATGGAATGGAGCGTAACGCACCGGGAGTCTAAAAAAACTCGCAATCGCCAATCTCTAGAAGACACGAATTGCTTCCTCGAGAATTGGTTGGCGAAGATGTTCCCGGAGTGCTTCTACTGTTCCCAGATCGATCGCGCAGTTGAGTTGTTCTTCGAGATAGCGACGCAGGCGAAAAAATTCAAATAAACCGCAATTTTCGGATAAGTCTACCAACAAGTCTATATCGCTATCTGCACGAGCTTCATTTCGCGCTACCGAACCAAATAAGGAAAGCGATCGCGCTCCCATGTTTTGTAATATCTTTTGTTCTTGTTTGAGTCGCTGAATAATCTCTGATGTATTCATTGTTTGTACTCTATTATTTTTTGTCATCTCTACTATTTTAAACCGTATCATCTAAGTTTTCTAGTTCCTCTGCAATTAAGTTTTGGAAATCTTCATCGCAGTGGGAATGGAAATGAATGGTTGTGGCTAATAATTCTGCGAGTATTTCTACTTTTTGTCGATCGGTTAGATCGGACAATTGTAGTTGATTGGTCAGCGCGATCGCTTTTTGACATTCTTCGCTTAATTCAATAATTAAGTGATTTAATGTTGGATTGTTTGTTGAGATTTTTGCTTTGTCTTTGAGTTGCACTATTTTCTCCCTAACCGTTTTAAGGCTTGTTGGATTCCCTTTTCAAAAGCGCGAATTTCTTTTTGCCAGTGTTTGATTAAACCTGAATCTGGATTGTCT
>JBFRWJ010000625.1:0-8594 GCA_051439525.1 Spirulina sp.
ATTTTGAATTCTGAATTTTGAATTTTGAATTCCCCAAAGGGGTCACCAGTCACCAGTTAAGGAAGAGGAGATGAGGAGATGAAAAATTTCATCCCTCATCTTTCATCCCTCATCCCTCATCTTTCATTCCTCCATCCTTCATCCCTCCATCCTTCATCCTTCATCCTTCCGAACTTCCTTCATCTTTCCTCATCCTTTTCATTCTCTTGCCATTCTTCGAGTTCTCGTTCGACGGCATATTTAAAGTCAATGGGCACTAAAATAACTTCTAATTCTTCTTTATCCTGCTGTTCCGGGTTGACTCGAGCGTAAATAAATTTTCGGTCAAAGTTTTCTTCACCTAAAACCAAAATATGGGGCTGAGAACGATTTTTAAGCGCGATCTCAATGGTTGCAAAAGGAGTGGATAAACCATATTCTTCGAGTTCTTTAGGACGGGCAAGAATTAAGCGATCGCGTTCTCCGTCTGCCAGCAATCCCAGTAAAAAAGAGACTGCCGGATCGCTAGCAGGAGAGTTTTCTGGCTTTTGCATTTGCCAAGGAAATGTTTCTCGATCCGTCCGTTCAAATTCTAAGATTTCTTCCTCTCGTTTAATCGTAAATCCTTGGATATCTTCTTGCGTAAAATCAAAAATTTGTCGTTGTTTGGCAGCTCGTAGCTCTTGCTGAGATCTGCCAGTCGTTTCATATAAATAGACAAAAGTCGTTAAAAAAAGAGCAGTAATAACTAATCCCCAAGTCGTTTTTTGTAATTTCATGAAAACAATTCAAAATTCAACAGGTTGGTTGGATATGCTGAATGCGATTCAGCATCTCCCAACCTCAAAATTTAAAATTCAGGGATATTGCAGGCAACATCCCTCAAAATAGCTTCTCATGCTCTTTTGATTACATCCAGCGTCCGACGACGACTCGCACAGTCCCATCAGTGAGAGTTTCTTGCTCTTCTAGATTAAATCCTTGTTCTTGGACGGTGCTTAACAGAGTTTTGTGAGCATATTTTTGGAGAATGGAATTGACAAATGTTTGGCGATCGAGATTGACTCCCCAAAAATCAGCAACGATCTCGTAAGTTTCTCCCTTCTGACGAAATCCGATATCATAGCGATTGGCACGACGAATGACATAATCGGCGTTGGTGGTTTTGCCTCGATATCCTCGGATTTCTGTATTGCATTCAACCGCGTATCCCAACTCCTGCAAGACTTCATTGAGGATTTCGCCGTTTTTGATTTGAACCTTAATCGTGCTGAAATGAGACATGGCACTTCTCGGATGGTGAAGGTGGATGAACGTTCACCCTACAACATAGCGCAAAATCTGGCGCAAGAAAATCTGGGGCTTGGCGATCGCATTTCCAGTATACTGGTTCGAGACTGTTGCAAGTTGTTACAATATCAATAAACTTTCAGGAGAGCGAATCTTTATTCCTTATGTCATCTGCTACCAATTCTCTGCCCCCTAAATTACATCGTATTGTCGAACGCTTCAAACGGCGTACCGATCCCAAACAACGCTATCGGCAATTACTCGGATATGCTAACAAACTCGCCCCCATGCCAGAAGAAGGAAAAATTCCCGAAAACAAGGTACCAGGATGTGTCTCGCAGGTTTATATTACCGCCGATTTGGACGAAGGAAAAGTGGTTTATCAAGGAGACGCGGATGCTCAATTAGTCAAAGGGTTAGTTGCGTTTTTAATTGAAGGTTTAAACGGTTTGACTCCGGAAGAAATTCTACAAGTGACACCGGATTTTATTGAAGAAACGGGGTTGAAAATGAGTTTGACGCCTTCCCGTGCTAATGGATTTTATAACATTTTTCAAACCATGAAAAAGAAGGCATTAGGATTTCAACTCGCTTCTACCGAATCATAAATATCGGGTTGAGATTAACTCAAAATTTCCTTTCTCTTTTTCGATTCTTCTCCTATGCTATACCGTCGCTTTGGTCGTACAGAACTGCAAATCCCTGTTTTCTCCTGTGGAGGAATGCGCTATCAATACAAATGGCAGGATGTCCAATGGCAAGATGTCCCCGAGGACAATCAAGCCAATCTTGAAGCCACCATTCGCCGTGCAGTAGAATTAGGGATAAATCATATTGAAACCGCACGAGGATACGGGTCTTCGGAAATGCAGTTAGGGGCAGTTTTACCGGATTTGCCGAGAGATGAAATTATCGTGCAAACGAAAATCGAACCCACTGCCGATCCCGAGGAATTTCGTCAAACCTTCGATCGCTCTCTCAATTATTTAAAACTCGATTATGTAGACTTGTTAGGGTTGCACGGTATCAATAATGCCGAATTATTGCATCATAGTCTCAAACCCGGAGGCTGTCTGGCAGAAGCGAGAAAGTTACAAACAGAAGGCAAAGTCCGCTTTATTGGTTTTTCCACCCACGCTCCCACAGAGATTATTATTCAAGCCATAGACTCGGGAGAATTCGACTATGTAAATTTACATTGGTATTATATCTTTCAGGATAATTGGTCGGCGATTGAAGCGGCAAATCGTCAGGATATGGGGGTTTTTATTATCAGTCCGTCGAATAAAGGCGGTATGCTTTATCAAGCGCCACCAAAGTTGGTAAAATTGTGCGAACCTTTAAGCCCGATGGTGTTTAACGATCTCTTTTGTTTGTCTCATCCCCAAGTGCATACGCTTTCCATTGGTGCTGCTCGTCCCTCAGATTTTCACGAACATTTACAACTTTTAGACATCCTCGATCGCGCCGATGAAATCCTCCCACCCATTGTAGAACGATTGGAGCGAGAGGCCATCAATTGCTTGGGAAAAGATTGGTATTTGACGTGGCGCGAAGGACTCCCCAAACCGGAAGAAACCCCCGGTAATATTAATATTCCCGCAGTGTTATGGTTGCGGAATTTAGCGATCGCTTACGACCTGATCGAATTTGGGAAAATGCGTTATAATCTCTTGGGAAATGCGGGTCATTGGTTCGTGGGACAAAAAGCTAATAATGTGCGCCAATTCGATCTAACAACTTGCTTGCACCAGAGTCCCCATCAAAGCAAAATCCCGGCATATTTGGAGGAATGCGATCGGCTTTTAGGAGGTGCCGAAGTTAAACGTTTATCCCAACAATAAAACCTTTTTGTGAATTAAAAATTGAAAATTCAAAAAAATTATTGGAGAGGATAAATACAGCGCCATCCATGATTGGGAAGTTCGATCGCGACTTCTTGGAGAGACAGATATTGACGGCGATCGCGAGCGAAACTGGCAAAAATATCATCTACCGTACAGTTAGCATCATGAGGAGACATTCCCGCACGAATTAGACAGTTCAGTAATTCTCGTCCCTCGATCGTACCGCTACGATTGCAAGCTGAATCGCGTATAATTCCTTGAAAATTATCGGTTAAAATGCGGGTGACGTAATCGACGGCTGCAACCAAATGATACTGCATTTGGGGAATTTGAGGGCATATCTCTCGAACAGAAATGCGACCGTTAAAATCTTGTTCGAGTCGCCAAAATATATCATTGGCCATCTGTTCGGCATAATAGCACGGTGCATTTCTAAACGAGCGCGAGATTGCATTAATCAGCTCCCCTCGCGTCAGTTTGCGATCGCGATCGTCGTCCCGATATCCCAGCGTATCGTAAAAATTTTTCGTAAATTTTTTCACGATTTGTTCGACGATCGCTTTGGCATTAATACACCGATCTGCAACTTCGAGAATCTGTTCCCAGGCTTCATCTAGAGACACTCCTCCATTTCCATTCATCTCGATATTGTAAAAAATTTCATTGATAATTCGCTCGGCAGTATGATGGGGAATACAATGGGTTCGCACGAAAATATTAATTAACTCATAACGATCGAGAGTGCCATCTCGATAAGCATCTGCTGTTTTTAGCGCGTGCTGAAAAGTTTGAATACAATTCTGAAGAATTTCCTCGACTAAATCTCCCAGTATATTGCCAAGATGAGGAATTTGCTGTTTGACATCTTCAATTAAAAGCCAGCAATCTTGATGTTTATCGAGTTGGCGAAAAATTTCATCAACCATGAAAATTGCAATTCTTTTCGGCGTTTGCGCTCGTAGCAAAAGATCGATCAGATCTTGTCGCCCAATCCTTTTATTGCGATCGGAAACTGACCCTTGTAAAAATTGTTGAAAGTTATTCAGATAAGTCAGAATCATGCGCTCGGTTGTAAAATATAATTGTGTCTCCAACATTTTTTTACCTCAGCAATACAAACACCTACTACGAATAAACTAAAAGAAAACCTCTAAAATTGCAAATATTAAATTCTGTATTAGAGTTGATATTCTGAGATTTAACTCTAATAAAATTATGCAATTTTTATTAAATTTATTGGCTTTTGAGTTGTATTTTTATGATTTTCTTTTTGCGTGCATCAGAGAAATCGGGAGGGAATATGAGGTTCTTATGGGTTTTGTATGAAATTTGTATTGATGTTTTATGAACTTCTGGGAATTCATAACTTTTAAGGAAACCGAGAACAGAAGGAAATCGGCATATTTACACTTCTTTACACCGATAGCAATCTTGGAGTCCGACGACTTGACGATCGCGACAAGACGATCGCGCGGGAGTCAATGCCAAGAATCCCAAGGGGAGAGATGCGATCGAAGGAGGAGCGATCGGGGTACTATAAATATAGTAATAGTCGTAACGCCGCGAGAATGATAGCATCTGGACATAATCTATCCCCCATTATCCGCACGGAACGAGGATTGACGATCGCGGGAACCCGCATCGCCCTCTATGAGATTATGGATTTGCTCGAGGCCAATTATCCTCCCATACTTATCCTCAAACGCTTGAACTTGACCGATACGCAAATCCATGCTGCTTTATCCTACATTCAAGAGAATCGCGATCGCTTGATCGTTGAATATCAAGACGTTTTGCAAACTCGTCGAGAAATTCGTCAGTATTGGGACGAGAGAAACCGCGATCATTTTTCTCTGATTGCAGAGATACCCCAAAAATCCGGTCAAGAGGAACTCTGGGGAAAACTCGAAGAACAAAAAGCACAACGAACTTTAGCACTGACTGCATTATAATCATCATAGTCATAATGATATTTTTAATCGATTCAACCCTCGATGGATATGCTCCCATCTTACGCAGTAGTCTGGCAAAGCGGGGTTGGCTAGAATTGCTGTCCATTCATTTGATGACCTTTCAAGAAGCGGGATTGGCAAAAGATAGCAGCGATCTGATGGTTTGGAATTACGCCCGCAAGCATAAAATCATCGTTTTTTCCAGTCATCAAAATATGAAAGGTCATGATTCTCTCGAAGAAAAAATTCGTAAGGAGAACACCCAGAATTCTTTCCCGACGATTATCGTTGATAATCTCAGTCGTCTCGAGGACTACGATTATCGAGAAAGTTGCCTCGATCGCCTCATTGAAATCTCTTTGGAAATTGAAAAATATATGGGAGTGGGTCGAATTTTTATTCCTTGATTAATCGTTATTGATGTATTGTTCATTGTTCATTGAAATGACCCAAGACTTTTATCAACAAGGACTCGAAAAAGCAAGGCAAAAGGACTACCAAGGCGCGATCGCGGCGTTTACCGAAGCCCTGCAACTCAATCCTTATTTTGCCGATATTTACTACCAACGGGGGATGGTCTATTTCGATTTGGGGGAACTGCATCAAGCCTGTTTTGACTATTCTAGCGCCCTCGATCGCGATCGCGATCATGTTCGAGCTTACTACAGCCGCGCTTTAGCCCGGGTCGCTTTGAAAAATTTACCCGGCGCCCTCGAGGATATCGAATCTGCTCTTCGCCTTCAGGACAACTCTGCCCCCGCCCATCAGTTGCGGGGAACGATCCGTCGTAAAATGGGAGATACGCCCGGAGCAATCCTGAGTTTTAAACGAGCGGGAGACCTCTATTTAGCTCAAAACGATAAAGAAGGCTGTCGTCGTTGTTTGGAACAAATCGAAAAACTCAAACCCACTGCACCGCCTCCGCCCCCCGCTCCCAGTCCCACATTTAAGTCCGAAGAATATTACCGTCAGCTTTTAGAACGAGTGGAAAAAGGAGACGATCGCCAAGCCATTCAAGATTTAGATTGGTTGTTACGGGTTGACGATCGCGATGCCCGCGCCTACTGCTGTCGCGGGATTCTCAAGGGGAGGCGGGGGGATTGCCACGGCGCGATCGCTGACTTCAATCAAGCCCTGCGATTTAATCCCCAAGATGCCATCGCCTATCGCAATCGCGGCAGAATGCGCGCTCAATTGGGGGATAATGGGGGAGCGATTGCGGACTTCGATCTCGCTTTACAACTCGAACCTTACGATCCCCCGAGCTTTTCTGCGCGAGGAGATGCTTATTACGCTAACAAAAATTACCGACAGGCGATCGCGGATTATTCGCGATCGCTGGAACTCGCTCCCGAAAATGGGGAAGTGTATTGCAATCGCGCTAAGGTTTACGAGCATTTAGGAGACAAAAAACGGGCAATCGCGGACTATCAACAAGCTGCCGATCGCTTTTGCGAGAGAGAAGATTGGCCGAATTATCAACAGGCGTTAAATAGTCTGAAAAAGTTCCGATGGTTTCCCCCGCGATCGGCTGCCTCGGAACGTCCCAACATTCCTCAAATCCCTACGCCTTACATTCAGTCAAATCCTTACCATCGGCGGTTATTAACCCTTGTCGGCGGTCACTGGCCCCTCGCCGAACGCTTGCTCGCTCAAGCCAAACATAAGGATCCCGGACATTCCGAACATTGGTATTTAGAAAAAGTAATTTATGAAATCGAACGCGATCGAGGAAATTGGTAGTTCAAAGTAAGAATTTAACTAAATAAAATGCTAGAGCTGCACTTCCTAAAGGCACAGTTAGATTATCAATTCCTAACTTAGAAAAGGCTTCCAAAATTGTCGCCGCGATCGCCACGCCAACGCTCACCCAGAAAACTGGCGAAGTTAGCCCATAAACGCTAGCTAAAATTATCGCCGTTACGAGAAAACTCGCAGCCCACATTGTCAAAGAACCTTCCCAACTTTTCTTAATTCCCCATATTTGATAACGGTGCTTGCCAAAACGCTTCCCGATCATTGCCGCCAAACCATCCCCCCATGCCATAATGAGAATCCCCACAGCCGCATACTGCGGTTGTTGAAGCGGAAAAAACCAAGAGGCAAGCAAGCCAATACTCACTGCATAAAAAAACGTTCCCAAACTTTTGCGTCCGACACTATTAATACTGGGAAGAATAGGCAGAAAATAGGATATAATAGCAATAATACAGGCAATTATTGCCGCGATAACAATAGTCCAAGCCGGGATGCCCAACCCCCAAGCCAATAAAATCACTTGACCCGACCCAATATGAAAGACTTTGCGCGTGAACTCTGCATCCGTCTTTTTCAAGCGATTTAATCCTTCAGAAAGAATCAGCAGTATGCCTAAATACAAGGCAACAATGCTCAGAGATGCACCTAGGGAGATTCGTAAGGTTGAAACTGATAATAATGGCAGCGATCGCCAACCCAATAAAGTCAAGAACAATGTGAAAATTCCAATGTTATCTAGAGTTCGATCTCTAGTTTACCGCAGATGAAAACCTTATTAATTTGGTTAATTAAAGGCTATAAACTTTTAATTTCTCCGATTTTACCCCCGAGTTGTCGTTTTTATCCCTCCTGCTCCCAATATGCCTTAGAAGCGATCGCGCGATTTGGCGCATTACAAGGAGGAAGACTGGCACTCTGTCGCATTGTCCGTTGCAATCCCTTCCACCCGGGAGGAGTAGATCCCGTCCCGACGTTAGAAGAAATGCAAAAACGCAAGGGGAAAATACGCGCTCGGGGTAGGATACCGGATAATGGAAACCTATCTCAATGGAAAGCGAAAGCCAAGAAACGCGATCGATGAAAGCCTATCAAAAAATTCCCATCCAAGACTGTCACGAGCCCTTAGTCCCCATTCCGTTAGATTGCTTTGCCGTAGAATCTCCCCATCCCTATGTCAAATTAGGGGCGGACTATCAAGGAAAATCCCCTTATTATCTGCGTCAGGGGGTTCTCAACGCTCTCTTGGCAGCGCAACAAAATTTACAACACCATCATCCCGAATGGCGCATTCGCATTTTTGATGCCTATCGCCCCATCGCCGTGCAAAAATTTATGGTGGACTATACGTTTAAATCTCTTTTGATAGAAAGAAGGTTAAATTTAAAAAATTTATCTTCCGAACAGACCGAACAACTTTGGCAAGACGTCTATCAATTTTGGGCAGTTCCCAGCGACAATCCCGCTACACCGCCTCCCCACAGTACCGGAGCCGCGATCGACGTAACCTTGTTGGATGCCGCAGGGAACATTGTCGAGATGGGCTCTCCCATTGATGAAGTGTCCGAGCGATCGCATCCCCACTATTACGAAAATTCTCCCACTCCTCCCGAAACAATCTACCATCAGAACCGACAGATTTTAAATGCTGCCATGACTGAGAGCGGATTTTATCGCCATCCCCGAGAATGGTGGCATTTTTCCCTGGGAGATCAACTTTGGGCGTTGGAGTATAATCAAAAACATCCCGATAACCCAATAACGGCGAGAT
>JBFRWJ010000626.1:0-8461 GCA_051439525.1 Spirulina sp.
GATGTGTATAAGAGACAGACTCACTAAAGATACGAGCGCCTGCACCCGAGTTAAATTTAAGTTAGGGCGAAAGGTTCCATCCCCAAACCCGGAAATAAACCCCATTTCCGTCGCCTTGCGAATGGCCGCCGCCCCCCAGTAATTGGCCGGGACATCGCGAAAACTCCGCCGCGTCCCCAACTTGCGGGGCAGGTTGAAGGCATTGGCGATCGCGGCGGCATAAGCGACGCGAGAGAGTTTCCCTTCTGGTTGAAAGCTGCCATCGGGAAACCCTCGCAAAATGTTCCGTTGCACCAACCCATCGATAAAATCCGCCGCCCAGTGGCCTTCCACATCCCGAAACCGAGTCGGGCCGGGACTCCCCGTCTCTACCTCCAATTCGGCAAAAACGACTTTCCCCACCACCCGCCTCGGGTTGAGGTCATTGCCTGCCGAAATTAATTCAAATTGGGTTTCATTTTGCAGATCGACCCGGGCGTTATTGCGAATGCGGTTGAGGGCGGGATCTTGAGCGCTGCCTAAATCCGGTTCCGCTTCATCTTTGACGACAATCCCGGCAATGGTATTTTTTTCAATGGCATTGCGTCGCAAAACGGGCTTGGCATTGTGGGATAAGTAAGCTCCCGCCCGATTGTTACTCAAGCGATTATCCGCCAGCAAGGGAGCGCTATCGTCGCTGAGGGTAATGCCGTAACCCGTTTGGTCGCACTCATTGCGCCGGAGTTCCCCCTTGGCATTGCGGCGCAGGAAAATCCCGGTGGAGGTATTGCGAATGACCCGATTATCCCGCAAAATGGGTTTGCCGTTGCCCGTGACGACCACCCCCGCGAGGGCGCAATTGGTGAGGGTACTGCTGGCGAGGAGGGGAGAAGTGGATTCGATCCAGACCCCAATCCCCTTCGTTCCGGGATTGCTCACCGTCACCCCCCGCAACTGCGATCGCTCTTCTAATAAAACAGCAATATTTTGTCGCCGAAAAGTGCGGCTATTATATTCTCCTCCCCCCAAGACAATAATATTTTCTCCTTTATCGGCTTCCTGTCCGATGACCGTCACCCCCTCCCCAACGATCAACGGGAATTTTTCTCCCGTGGTGGTGCTGTAAGTGCCGGGAGACAGATAAATCGTGGTTTTGGGCAAGGGGCGATCGAGAGCGCGGGTGAGGGTTTTAAACGGCGCGTTGCGATTCCCGTTGCCGCGATCGCTGCCGATTACTGGATTAACATAAAACGTTGTCATAATTATTTATTTTGAGACGATTCCCGCTTAATTTTAAGGGACGGGGGAGCGACCTGAAAAGGTAAAGAAATATTGCGTTGCGGCGAAGAATGTAAAGTTTCCTGTGTTGTCTGGCACGATCGCCCGAGGAACTTGCTAGGATTTCTTCTACTGGCAGCAAAATTCCCCTAGCAAACTCATGAGACACTATCAACAACAATGGCTCGATGAATGGTGTAGCGAAAACGGTTGGACGGAGTTATATCGAGAGCGATCGGGCAATTATTGGGCCTTTCCTCCCGGTGCGGTGATGCCCGAGCCCATTCCTACCACTACCCTCAAAACGATTAAGGCACAAAAGGGATGGTGTTTCCAAGAACAAGTCGTCATCGGAACTGCAGTCCTCTCGACGTTGGGGAGTATTGCTTTGAGTTTTCTGTTTAAATGCCCGATTCCTTTAGTTTTTGCTTTTGGTATCGGTGCGGTTTCCTCGGCACTCCTCGAGCTGGATTAAAAAAGTGGCAGAAATTCTATCCGATCTCGATACTCATCCTCAAATGAGCCTTCAGCGATTAAAATCAACTGGTCGAGATTGTCGCCAATACTTAACTTTGGACTGAGAATAAAGATACCGGGTACGTGATGGCTTAAAGCAATATGTTCTGCTAGATGAACTGGCATGGACTTGCGGTTATTTGTCACTAAAATACAATCATACTCTTCGCACCAAAGTAAAATTTCTGGATCTAATGTTCCTTTGGGTGGAGCAGTCATATCCCCAACTGCTATAACAAATAAATCCGAACTCAGACGGCGCAGTTGATTGGTATAAATCGGATCGACATTTTCATCAATGAGATATTTGAGCATTGTCTTGTAATTGTGCCAGTTTTTCTGCCTTCAACTTTCTCAGTTTTTCTACAATTGGACGAGGATTGCGTTGCTGCTCTGCTCGCATGCGATCGCCCCATTCTAACCAATCGGTCATATAAGCCTCTACTGTTTGTTTGTTATGCAAATAGTATAAAATGGTGGCATAGACTTGCTCTAAGGTCAGTGAAGGATAAGTGTTAGCAATCTCTTCGGGAGTTTTAGCACGAAAAAGATGGTCGAATAAAATCGTTTCAATGCCGATTCGCGTACCTTTGAGTCGAATGTCATCGGGAGCCAAAAAATTAAAGTAATCTTCTAACAGCATGGTTCTCTACAGTAAAAAACTATTGCTTTCGAGCTTATCCCATCTTAACATTCTACCAATAAACTAGAATTAACATGAAAGAAATCAGCTAATTTTTGAGCTTGCTCTTGACTAATCTTACGTTTTTCTTCCATTATATCGGAAACAATCTTTTTCGAGCCGAGAATATTGACTAAATCTGCTGCCTCTAGATTTCTGGCTTCCATTAAATGCAGTAACATTGAATTGGGTGTTGAATCCTCTATCGGATAATGTTTGTCTTCGTACTTTTCGATTAAAGCAATCAAAAGATTGAGGAACAGGGATTCTTCTAAAGTGCGATTTTGGCGATGGGAGAGTTTTTCAGCCAATGCGATCGCTCTTTCATTTTCTTCCTCGGTTTCAATGATTGGAGAAAAATAGAGTTGTTTCATTTGACTTTTTTCATCCCACCATTACTAAGGATCCATCTTCTTCCCAAGTCACCGATCCTTCAAGCTCTCCCGATCGCGCAAAAACTCGAGCGACTAACAAAGTGGTTGGCAAGTCTACACAAAGTTTAGCAGGATAATTGCCCAATTGTCCGCCGACAACCAGTTCTTCTATTTGCTCGGGTTGGCTGCGATCGGCTAAGTTATAGAAAGTCATGTTATCGAAGGTAACGTTAACAATATATTTGCCTGTTTCGCCACCACCAATGCTCATGTAAGTGTCTTCATCCACTCCTAAAGTTACTAAGGTTTGAGTTTTGCCATCTAATTCGCAAATTGCCGCTTCTATTTGTTGCCAAGTTGGGTTTTCAATGAAGCTACTTTCATTTTTATTGCCAACCCATTTCTCTGCTGATAAATCTAAGACAAACATTTATTCTCTCCTTGTTTTTGGGGGTTTAACTGCGATCGTTTTAGTTTCGCTCGGGGTAACGATTTCTAATTCTTCGATACCTAGCTAGTCATATTAAGGACTAAGAAGAGGTTGACATTTATTCAGGATTCGCGTTAGTGTTAGTTTATGCTAAGTATTATACCGCACCTGTGATATGATAAATAGAATAAATTTGTCAGTCGTTGAAAATATAAGAGGTAGAAAATGCAATGGTTCAGAAAATTGCTCTATTTAATCATAAAGGTGGGGTGAGCAAGACGACAACGACATTTAACCTAGGTTGGATGCTTGCCCTAAAAGGGAAAACTGTAATTATTGTAGATACCGACCCACAATGTAATCTTACGAGTATGGCTCTCGGAGAACAAGAGGATGAAGCCAACTTAGAGGAAATTTACAACACGCACTCAAATATCAAAACAGGTCTAGCACCTGCCTTTGAATCCCAACCAAGAGCAATTGAAGCAGTTGACTGTATTGCTATTGGGAGTCAAGACAAATTGTTTTTACTGCCCGGTCATGTTGGTTTGGCAGAATATGAGGTGACGTTAGGTCTTGCCCAAGAGCTAAGTAGCTCAATTCAAGCACTCAAAAACATACCGGGTTCTATTTCAGATTTATTAGAAAAAACGGCTCAAAAGGTCGATGCTGATTATATTTTGATTGATATGAGTCCTAGTCTAGGTTCGATCAACCAGAATTTATTGATGACAAGCGACTTCTTTATAGTTCCCACTAATGCTGATTTCTTTTCAGTCATGGCGATCGATTCTTTAACCAAGGTATTACCAAAGTGGTATGTGTGGGCTAAAAAAGCAAGCTCGTTACCAATTCTCAAAGATGCTACCTATCCCTTTCCTGAAATTAATTTGAAGTTTCTTGGAACTATTGTTCAAAATTATAGAATTATTCGTGGTAAGGAAACTGTCGCTTTTGAAAAGTGGATTCAGAAGATCGAACACAATATTTCTTCTCAGTTGGCTCCAACTTTGCAAGAAAGGAATATGCTACTTTCATCTCAAACTTATAAAGAGAATGAAATCCCCCAGAGTTACACTCTGAGTAAAATTCCTAACTTCAATAGCTTGATTGCTTTATCACAAGAGCATCAAGTACCTGTTTATGACCTTACTCCAGAGCAGTTGCGTTCTGCAAGATGGTACGGAAAAGTTTTAGAGAAAGCTCAAGAGAAGCAAAACGATTTTCGTGAGACATTTTCGGATCTTGCCAATAAGATTATCGGATTAACTACGACGACTCATGCAATCAGCACTCGATCAATTCCGAATTAGCATTGCGCGCGTTCGAGATCTAATTTCCATTCACAACTCTGTTAAAGCTCAGTCCACCTCTGCCTTAGATTTGTCAGATATTTTGAGAGCTGCAATAGTTTTGACGGTGAGTGCTTTAGACTACTATATCCATGAAGTTGTAACGTTGGGGATGCTCGAGATTCACAGAGGTCAGCGTCCCGAACCTAACCCTTCACCCAATAGCTCTCAATCTGCATTTTCTCGTTTTCAAGTTTCACTAGGAGGTTCAAGACAGGAAAGATTTAGCCCTCAATATTGCTTCATGGTTACAAAATGAAATCCAACAAAGTCAAGGAGTCTCTTTTTTACAACAATCCCATACAGTCTCAGCTTTGCAGACCATCATATCTAACAGTTTAGAAAATAGACTCAATCAGACTTCTTGGTTAGAAGATGAGGTTAGAGAACGTCTTGGATATCAAAGTTTTCAACAACCTGACAAAATTGCTGATGCAATTAGACTCATTTCAGACAAAAAGCTATGGGATGAGGTGTCTGCAAAAATGGGTAAATCGGCAAAAGACATTAAGCAACAACTAAGGGCTATAGTCGATCGCAGAAATAAAATTGCTCACGAAGCTGATATCGACCCCACTTTAGGGATCGGAAATTGTTGGTACATTGATGAAATTCTCGTTAACGATGCAGTTAATTTTATTGAGCAAGTTGTTGAGAATATTCACCAAGTCCTTTAATCGCTCGCGAGATCTTTAACATTCATTGTATCTTTTTCTGTCGATTATAATCATAATCTTCTATTGTTAGAAACTAGAGTAAGTTGGTACGCGATCGCGTACCCAAAAACCTACTTACCCAAAACAAAATTAACCAACTTCCTAGGAACGACGATCGCTTTCTTAATTTCCTTCCCTTCTAAATAGGGTTGTACTTTATCCGAGGCTTTGGCAAAGGCTTCTAATTCCTCTTTTGTTGCACTAGCAGGCACTTGAATCACTGCCCGTTTTTTGCCCATCACTTGTACGACTAAACTAATTTCATCCACCTCTAAAGCTGTCGGATCGTACTGTTTCCATGCTTGTTGGTGAACGGACTCTTTACCGCCAATTTTCTCCCATAATTCCTCAGCAATATGAGGGGCAAAAGGTGCGAGTAAAATGAGTAAAGTTTCGATCGCTTCCTTGTAAACAAAAGAATCTTTGCACTTGGCATCATTCAACGCATTACTGAGTTTCATCATCTCAGAAACCGCCGTGTTAAATTGATAGTCTCCCTCTAAATCTTCCGAGACTTCTTTAATTGCCGTATGAGTAGCACGACGCAAATCTTTCTCTTCCTTAGAAAGTTCCTTTTTCTTTTTAGAACTTCCTTTTTTATTGGTATATTCATCTACCAACCGCCAAACGCGATTTAAGAAGCGAAATTGCCCTTCAACATCCGCATCATCCCATTCTAAATCTTTCTCGGGGGGCGCTTTAAACAAGATAAACATCCGGGCGGTATCTGCACCATACTTCCCTAAAACAACTTTTGGATCTACCCCGTTATACTTCGATTTAGACATCTTCTCGTAGAAACATTCTAACGGTTCTCCCGTGTCCGGATCGCGAGGATTGTTGGGGTTAACTTGGACGGAAGGGACGTATTTTCCCGTCTTGGGATTCTTGTAAGTCACCCCTTGAACCATCCCTTGGGTTAAGAGTTTTTGGAAAGGTTCGTCACAATTTAATAAACCGCGATCGCGCAACACTTTGGTAAAGAAACGAGAATACAACAAATGCAAGATCGCGTGTTCGATTCCCCCGACATATTGATCCACCGCCATCCAATCATTACCCTTCTCTGAACTAAAGACTTCTGCCTCATTTTTGGCATCCGTATAGCGCAAGAAATACCACGAAGAATCGATAAAGGTATCCATCGTATCGGTTTCCCGTTTGGCATCTTCGTTGCAACTGGGACACTTCACATTGACCCAATCTTCTATCTTCGCCAAAGGAGAGGGGCCGCGTCCGGTAAAAGAGACATCATCGGGCAATTGGACGGGTAAATCGGCATCGGGAACCGGCACGGCACCGCAACTGGGACAATGAATAATAGGGATGGGAACTCCCCAATAACGCTGACGGGAAATCAACCAATCTCGGAGGCGATAATTGGCCTGTGCGGTGCCAATTTCTTTCTCTTCCAAATACTCGATAACTCGTTTTTTCGCATCGGGGACATTTAACCCATTTAAAACCTCGGAATTGGCAAGAATTCCCGTCTGATTGTCCGCGAATGCCTCTTGTAAGGGTTCGGCAGTTTCGGGGTTATCTTGTGCCGAAAAGACCACTTGTTTGATTTCTAAACCAAACTTAGTCGCAAATTCAAAATCTCGCTGGTCGTGCGCCGGAACTGCCATAATTGCCCCGGTACCGTAATCCATGAGAACATAGTCGGCAATCCAGATAGGAATTTGAGCATTATTTACGGGATTAGTTGCATAACTGCCCGTAAAGACTCCCGTTTTTTCGCGAGTCTCATCCGTGCGATCGATTTCGCTTTTGGCTGCGGCTTCTTTTTGATAGGTTTCTACGGCTTCTTTCTGATCCGATGTTGTTAATTTGGAGACGAGGGGATGCTCGGGGGAAAGTACCATAAACGTTGCTCCCCAAAGGGTATCCGGTCGCGTGGTAAAAACTGGAATCCTATCTCCTTCTTCCGTTTTAAATTCTACGCGAGCCCCGACAGACTTACCGATCCAATTCGTTTGTAAGGTTTTAACTTTATCCGGCCAGCCCTTTAATTGACCCAAATCCTCGAGCAATTCATCGGCATATTCAGTAATTTTTAAGAACCACTGACGCAACAATTTGCGTTCGACTTTTGCCCCCGATCGCCAGGATCGCCCTTCACTATCCACCTGTTCGTTAGCTAACACGGTTTGGTCAAACGGATCCCAATTCACCGCCGCTTCTTTCTGATAGGCCAAACCCGCTTGATAGAACTGCAAAAAAATCCATTGCGTCCATTTATAATAGTCTGGGGAACAGGTGGTCACTTCCCGATCCCAATCGAGAGAGAGACCGAGTTGTTTGAGTTGTTCCCGCATTTGGGCGATATTCTCATAGGTCCATTTACTCGGAGGAATCCCGCGATCGATCGCGGCATTTTCTGCAGGAAGTCCAAAAGCATCCCAACCCATCGGATGTAAGACCCGATAACCTTGCATCCGCTTGAGACGGGCAATAACATCAGTGATGACATAATTGCGGACGTGACCCATGTGCAGGTTGCCCGAGGGATAGGGGAACATGGACAACGCATAAAATTTCGGCTTTTTGGGGTCTTCCGGCGTGCGATCGATCCCCATCTCCGCCCAAGTTTGCTGCCACTTTGACTCTATCTCTGCTGCGTTATATCGGGACTCCACGACTGTCTCTCCTGTTGGGTTGGAAAAGTTGCACCTTACATTGTAAGGGAATTGGCAATCTAGGGAACTCGGTGCTCCAATCCAAACGACCAGTTCGGGTCGCACCGCTATTTTGCCAAAGTCAACAAAGACGGAACATCTCAAGAATGTCCCCAATGTGGAGCGCATACGGGAAAAAAGACGTTGGATATTCGAGTTCATTCTTGTCCCGAATGCGGATACATCACATCAAGAGATGTAGCGGCGGCTCAAGTGATTCGGAATAGAGGAGTTTCAACTACGCTCAACTCAAGACTGTCTGAGGCCGGGCTGGTCTTAGACATTAAAGAGCGGTGCGACCCCGGCATCCCCCCCTACCCCCCCTTAGTAAGCAGGGGGTTTTCATTTTCCCAAATCATACCACAAGAAAAGTAAAACCTTTGTCAATCAAAACGTTTTTTTACGACTTTTATCTCTCTCTATTTCCCCCAATTTTTAAGGTTCACCATCAAGTTA
>JBFRWJ010000627.1:0-8277 GCA_051439525.1 Spirulina sp.
ATATTATATTCTTGTAGGAGGCGCATCACCCCCGCAGGGGTACAACTTTGCAAACCCGCTTCTTCTCGTACCAAATGACCCATATTAAGGGGATGCAAACCATCGGCATCTTTCTCGGGATGAATGGCGTGTAACAATGCGATAGAATCTAAATGCTCGGGGAGAGGAAGCTGGACTAAAATCCCATCAACGCGATCGTCTTCATTCAATTGTTGAATAACTTGCATTAATTCTTGTTGGGAGGTTTGCGCAGGAAAATGCTTCCCAAATGAAGCCATCCCAATTTTCTTACAGGAACGTTCTTTATTGCGAACATAAGCCGCACTTGCTGGATTATCTCCCACCATAAGAACCGCTAAACCGGGAGGACGACCCATTTTAGGCTGTAATTCTTCTATACGAGTTTTTAATTCTGCTTTAATTTTTTTAGCGAGAGCTTTACCATCAAGAATAATTGTCATTGTTATTGGTTATTGGTTATTGGTTGTTGGTTGTTGGTTATTTTTCATTGATAATGAAAATTGCTCATTGTTCATTGTTCATTGTTCATTGAAAAGGAGGAAATTGTGGGTAAGTTGACAACTTTTATCTTTCCTTTATTATTGGTGGGTTTAACGGGCTGTAATTTCTTCGGGACGCAACCGATCGATCGCTTAACTCCCGAGTCGGCAGGAAAAATTATCTCCGTTCGGGGTAAAGCGATCGCGCGGGCTCCCTTTCTCGATCGCGGTGCCTACCAGTTGGAAAATAAAAACGGGCAAATTTGGGTGACGAGCAACCAATCTTTGCCCGCCATCGGCGCGATCGTTAAAGTTCGGGGTCGAGTGGAATACCAAAGCATTCCCCTCGACGGTCGAGAATTCGGAGAAATTTATCTCCAAGAGATCGAAAGAAAGTAATTGGTTATTAGTGATTAGTGATTAGTTATTGGTTATTTGGCTCCAAACAACAAATAACCAATAACAAACAACAAATAACAACACTATTCTTTTCGTAACGCTACAATTTGATGGGCAACACTCATGCTTTCTTCGTAAAGCATTTCTCGTCCCCACCGTTGTAATTGCTGGCCGAGTAATTGTTCGGTGTTTTGGTCGGCAAGGGAACTCACTTGATTGATCCGACAAGATTGAGCGCCGCCTCCGGCCTCCATGCGCATACAGCCCGTGGTTTCCGAACAAAGAACCGTGCAGCAATCCGCCTCGAGATTGGTGGACGTTAATTTTAAACTGATTAAATCCCCGGGAACCTCTCCCCAATCTGCCGTGGGAATGCCCGCTAATTCCGCTTCAATTTCCCGTTGGTTTTTACCGAGAAACTTGACGCGACGAATGTCGTAATCTCCGCCTTCATAGTCATAAGTGATGGGTTTCCATTGCAAGCGACTTGCCAGCCAACCCAGATAGAGGAAAGCTTGGGTCGGATTGCCCTTTTCATAGTCCACCACCACGCGATCGACCTCCCAAATGTCTGCCCGACGTTCCGGGGGATCGAACGCTTCGGCGGCCAATTCTTGCCAAGGGGCAATTCGCCGCCAATTGAGATCCGCGATCGCCACATTCTTCTCAATCAAACTTCCGAGGTGATTGAGATCTTTTTCCGGGCGGTTAAAGATACTCGAATCAACAATCACGCTGTCGCAAACGTCTGCCAAGCGATTGAACAGAGAAAACTTCGGTCGCGGCGTGGCCTTCCACCAGAGGAACTTGGGCAATTCGGGAATGAGCAGCGCCTCAATCACCCCCGTAATGCGCTCTAACGCCTCGGCGGTCCCGCTTAGGGTAATGTATTCGCAACAAACCAAAGTGCTGCCCCCGCGCTTTTGAATGGGGCAATAGGCGGAAACTTGTGCCGATACTCCCCGATCTTCCCCGATAACGGGGCAAAGGGTAATAATGCGACAGGGATTGGAAGCCGCGATCGCATCGGCAAGTCCCGCACCGTCGGAATCGGGAGAATATTGCAGTGCCGTCCGTAAATCGTCCGGCGTTTGCGTGTCGAGATCCTTGAATTTCTCGAACTCTTCCTGCAAGCGTGCCGATAACGCAGGGTCATGTTTGCCCGTAACGGTGAGTCCGTAGGCTTTTTGAGCTGCCTTAATCGCCGCTTCCGTCCGCACGCCCGCAATGCCGTCGATGGGTCCGGTATAAAATCCCAAAGCCGCCAAATACTGTTGCGTGCCATCAGGTTCGTACACTAAAAAACTAAACGTGGTTGCCCGCGTTGCCGCAAGGCCATCTTCACCACTGCCGTAACTTTGCCAAATCTCGCGCAAAGAGGCATCGATATCATCGATCGATACATCCTTCGGCGCTTGCAGGGAAACTAAAGGAGGTGCTTCTGTAGCCATGTTTAATAGGTAATGGGTAATGGGTAATGGGTAATGGGGAATCGGTAATGAGAGGGGAAGAGGAAACAGGGAACAGTGAAGGGGAGAAAGGAGGAAGAGAGGAAAAGGGGGAAATTTCATCCCTCAGTCTTCATCCTTCATCCTTCCCGAGCAATTCATCCTTCATCCTTCATCCCTCATCCTTTCTTAAAGTCTGCGCCAGCGACGACCGTCGCGATTGATGAAAAATTCCGCTTCGGTCGGCTGCCAGGTTCCTGCTTCGTATTGGGGGACGGTACTCGGATCCGCAGGGGCATCCCAAGCACTCAACGCAGGCGTCACCACGCGCCAAGCTTCTTCGACTTCATCGGCGCGAGTAAAGAGGGTTTGATCCCCTAACATGCAATCCAAGAGGAGACGATTGTAAGCATCTGCGGTGGCCATGCCAAAAGACGAACCGTAACTGAAGTCCATATCCACCGATCGCGTCCGCAGATCCGCCCCGGGCATTTTGGCTTCAAAACGCAGGGAAATCCCCTCATTGGGTTGAATGCGCATGGTCAGAATGTTGGGGCTAGTTTGCTGGGCGGCGGACTTGAAAATCAAGAGGGGAACCTCTTTAAATTGAATGGCAATTTCCGTCACTTTCTTGGGCAAGCGTTTCCCGGTGCGCAGATAAAAGGGAACCCCTTTCCAACGCCAGTTATCCACTTCTAATTTCATCGCCACAAAGGTCGGTGTTGTGGATTCGGGGTTGACATTGGGTTCCGTGCGATAGCCCGCTACTGGCTGGCCTTTCATCCAACCCGCCGAATACTGTCCGCGAATGGCGGAACGATCTAAATTATGAATATCCGCAAGGCGTGTAGCTTGCAAGACTTTCACCTTTTCGTTGCGAATGCTATCGGCATCGAGGGAGTTGGGGGCTTCCATTGCTGTAATGGCAAAAAGTTGCAGGAGGTGATTCTGTACCATATCCCGCAATGCCCCGGAGGTTTCGTAATATCCCGCCCGATCTTCGACCCCCACGGTTTCGGCGACGGTGATTTGCACGTGATCCACAAACTGGCGATTCCAGAGGGGTTCAAAAATTGCATTGGCAAAACGGAAGACCAAGATATTTTGGACGGTTTCTTTGCCGAGGTAATGGTCGATGCGATAAACCTGTCCTTCGTGGCAAACTTCTTGCACGACTCGGTTTAAGGATTTGGCACTCCCCAAGTCCTTACCAAAGGGTTTCTCGATCACCACGCGATTTTTAACGGGATCGCTTATCATTCCCGCCGCCCCGAGATTGCGCAAACCGGGTTTAAAGAATTGCGGCGACACCGATAAATAGAACACGCGATTGCCTCGCGTCCCCCTTTCAGCATCCAATTCCGCCAAAAATGCTTTTAATTTTTCATAACTTTCCGGTTGATCCATATTCCCGGAACAGTAGTACAAACCTTTAGCAAATTCCTTCCAGAATTCTTCACTCCCCAAACCGCCGCCAAATTCTTCAATGCCTTGGCGCATTTGTTCCCGGAAGTAATCGTGACTCCAATCCCGACGGGCAACACCGACGACGGTAATTTCTGGGGGAAGTCTGCGTTCTTGTTTGAGTCGGTAAATTGCCGGAACGAGCTTGCGTTGGGTGAGATCGCCAGATGCACCAAAAATGGTGATAATCAGAGGTTCGGGGGTGCGTTCTTGTTGCAAGCCGACGCGCAGGGGATTTTCGAGTAACGTTACCATATTTGTTGTTAGTTGTTTGTTGTTAGTTGTTTGTTGTTCGTGAATTATAGAGTGGGGTTTTTGTTGAGACATCAAAGGTTGTGTCTATCCCGCTAAGTTATTGGTTCTTGGCGATCGCTTATTCTGTATCGAATAACCAACAACCAAGAACCAATAACGAACAACAAACTTAAACGGCAGCCAGTTGTTTGACTTTGGTTTCGAGAGAAGCCATTAGGGACTCGAAGGGTTTGATAAATTTATCGATGCCTTCTTCGAGGAGTTCGGCCATCACTTTATCGAGATCGATCGCCACGTCTTCATCGTTGAGGGTTTCGACGTATTTGTAAGCCGTCTCGAGGTCGGATTCGATGCGGTTGGCGGGATCGCAGTGATCGGCGCAGGCTTCGATGGTATTGGGGGGAAGGGTGTTGACGGTATTTTCTCCCACGAGTTCGTCAACATACATGACATCGCTGTACTCGGGGTTTTTCGTGCCGGTACTGGCCCAGAGGAGGCGTTGGACGGTCGCGCCTTTTTCGACCAAGGCTTGCCAGCGATCGCTGGCATAAATCTCTTTGTATTTTTGATAGGCGACTTTGGCGTTGGCGATCGCGATTTTACCTTTGAGGGCGATTAATTTCCCGGCGGTATCTTCACTCACCCCCTCTTTCAGTTTGGCATCGAGCATTTTATCGATTTTGACATCGATGCGGCTGAGAAAGAAACTGGCGACGGAAGCAATTTTACTAATGTCTTTGCCTTCGGCGACGCGTTTTTCCAGACCCTTGATATAGGCCCAAGCCGTATCGATATAGCTTTGTACGGAGAACAGCAGGGTTACGTTCACATTAATCCCTGCCGCAATCACCGCTTCCACGGCGGGCAATCCTTCCGGCGTCCCGGGGATTTTAATCATGACATTTTCCCGACCGATGGCCTCGTAATAGCGAAGGGCTTCTTGAATGGTGCTCTCGGTATCTTTGGCAATGGTAGGAGGAACTTCAATGCTGACATAGCCGTCGAGTCCCTTGCTTTCTTCGTAAACGGGCTTGAAAATATCGCAAGCATTGCGAATATCGTCAAACACGAGGGATTCGTAAATTTCCAGGGTCGATTTTCCCGCTTTGATTCCCGCTTCGATATCTGCGTCGTAGATCTGGTTTCCCGCGATCGCTTTCTCAAAAATTGCCGGGTTGGAGGTGATCCCGTAAATCCCCCGACTCCCGATCAGTTCTTTAAGTTCTCCGGATTCGATTAAATCCCGACTCAGATTATCCATCCAAATACTTTGATGGAATTCTTTTTCAATTTGAAAGATAGGATTAGCGGCTGTCATAAAATCAAGCTCCTGTTGTTTTGGGTGATGGGTAACTGGTAATCGGTAATTGGGATAACTTTCATCCTTCATCCTTCATCCTTCATCCTTCATCCTTCATCCCTTCATTAGCGCACCGCGATCGCTTCGGTTTCTTCCCGTTTGGCGCGATCGTAAATAAACGATTCAACTAAATTAACATCTTCCGTCGAACCGATAATTAAAGGTGTTCGCTGATGTAACTTTTGGGGAATGAAATCTAAAATATTTTCGCTCCCGGTACTGGCACGCCCTCCCGCTTGTTCGATCAAAAAGGCTAACGGTGCGGTTTCATAGAGCAAGCGCAATTTTCCTTCGGGCTTTTTCAAGGTTCCCGGATAGAGAAAAACGCCCCCTTGTAAGAGAATGCGGTGAATATCTCCCACTACAGCACCGCTATAGCGTGCGGTATATCCTTCATGGCGATGGACGTAACGGGTATAGTCGCGAATCGATTCTTCCCATTGCCAAAAATTCCCTTCGTTGACGCTGTAGACGGGACCGTGTTGGGGAATCGTGATATTTTCTTCGGCTAAAATAAATTCTCCCAAACTGGGATCGAGAATAAAAGAGTGAACGCCATCTCCTACGGAATAGACCAAAACCGTTGACGGTCCGTAGAGAATATAGCCCGCCGCCAGTTGCTTGCGTCCGTTTTGGAGTAAGTCTGTTGCTTCTCCGTCGAGATCGTCTCCTTCTTGTTGGCGAATGGAGAAAATCGACCCGACATTCAAATTAATATCGACGTTAGAGGAGCCGTCGATGGGGTCGTAGAGTAGGGTATAGCGACCGATGGGGCAGTTTTCGGGGATGTAATAGGGTTTATCCATCTCTTCCGAAGCCAGGCGACAAACCAAGCCGCTTTGCTTGAAAACGGAGATAAATACCTCGTTGGCATACAAATCCATGCGTTTGACGGATTCCCCTTGGACGTTCGTTTCCCCGGTAAATCCGAGAGCATTTTCCATCAATCCCGCCCGACTCAAGCGCCTGGCAATGAGCTTGCCCGCTAGGGCAATGCGATTCATAATGGCGCTAATATCTTGTGCCTCGGGAGACAACAAGGAAGAAGCGTGGAGGGTTTTAACGGTTTGTTGGAGAACGTGGCGAGAAAGGGTGGTACAATCTCGATCTAATGCTTGTTCGTGAGCTAAGGTCGGCTCTGGATTTCCCATAATTTTCCCCTTTCTGTACGAGTTGAACGGGGGAGAGCGGCCTTCATGGTTTGGGTTGGGGGAATTTAGCGAGGGGTGACAATTTCGAGCGCTTGTCTCGATTGTCATCATATCTGGTGACCATCTCGAGCGCCTGTCTCGATTGTCGTCGTTCTATGTATCGCGAGCCTTGTCGCGATCGCCTTTTCTCAATCCTAATCAACCATAAGCTCTCCCTTTTACTATAATAGGGAGGCTTTGGGGGAGTTGGGTTTAACTTTACACTCTTTCAAGATTGACGCTATCCACCGAACACTGGACAGTAGTGGACAATCCCTACTAACTGTGGACAGATAGCCAGTCTCAGTAGAGACAAGGCATTCCCGATCTCTACTCCGTTATCAGGGTCAAGACACCCGTAAATGCTTGCCAGTTTACGGCACTTCGGCGCAGCTCAGCGACCGCTCTGTCGTTGGAGATTAAACAGGTCTATTCGGTTAAGCCAGTGTTTCCAGCCTAACAAGCCCAGATAACATTGCGGTCGAGGGATGCTGAATTTAGTTCAGCATATCCAATCGACCAAGAGAGACGAGGCAAACATTACCCCTTTGGGAGGCTCATGATGAGCAAAGTATTCGTTTTAGATACCAACAAACAACCTTTAAATCCCATTCACCGAGGTAGGGCGAGGATACTCCTATCTCAAAGAAAAGCCGCCGTATTCAGGCGATATCCCTTTACTATCATTCTGAAAAAAGCCGTACCGAGTCCCCAAATAAAACAGCTCAGAGTCAAAGTCGACCCCGGTGCAAAAACAACAGGGTTAGCTGTAGTTAACGATGAATCTGGGGAAGTAATCTGGGGAGCAGAATTGACCCATCGGGGATGTCAAATTCGAGATAATTTAACCAGTCGGCGACAATTCCGGCGCTCTCGAAGAAACCGGAAAACCCGATACAGAAAACCACGCTTTCTCAACCGAAAACGTCCTCAAGGATATCTACCGCCTAGTCTTCAAAGTCGGGTTGAAAATATTAAAACTTGGGTCAATCGCTTGAGAAAATTTGCGCCCATTGCGACAATTTCTCAAGAATTAGTACGGTTCGATACCCAATTGATGCAAAAGCCGGAAATCTCTGGAATTGAATATCAACAGGGGGAATTGCAAGGCTACGAACTCCGAGCGTACATCTTAGAAAAATGGGAAAGAAAATGTGCTTATTGTGGTGCAGAAAATACTCGGTTAGAAATCGAGCATATCCAGCCCTGATCAAAAGGTGGCAGTAACCGAGTGAGCAATTTAACTCTCGCTTGTCAATCTTGCAATCAATCCAAAGGAAATCAAGAAATCGAGCAGTTTTTATCGGGTAAACTCGATATTCTCAAAAGAATATTAGCACAAGCCCAACAACCTTTATCAGATAGCGCGGCGGTCAACTCTACTCGATGGAAACTGTACGAGGAACTGAAGAAGCGGTTGGGGGATGCTGAATCGCATTCAGCATATCCAACCAACCAAGAGAAAACGGGATTACCTGTTGAATTCGGAACGGGAGGATTAACCAAGTTTAACCGAACCCGCCAGAACTTCCCTACCGGGTCGATTGGACACGGCGAATTCGATTCGCCGTCCCTCGACCCAAAAACTCATTGGCACGATGCGGTTTGCGTAGGAGTCTCTACTCCTGAGAAATTAATTTTAGATACTGTCGTTCCCTTGC
>JBFRWJ010000628.1:0-11383 GCA_051439525.1 Spirulina sp.
CGGTAATATTATCCGAGCCGCCATTCTCCTTCGCTTGTTCCACCAATCCCTTCGCCGCTTCCTCGCAGTTTTCGCTCTCCGTCAAAAACGCCTGAATCGTGGGATCCGGGACTTCTTCCGTTAGCCCGTCGCTACAGAGTAACAAGCGATCGCCTTCCTTAACCTCTATCTTTTGAATTTCAATATGTTGGAGATCCTTGCGTCCCAGACATTGGGACAAAACGTGCCGCCAAGGATGAATGCGTGCCTCCTCTGGGGTCAGATCCCCCACTTTCATCGCCCGGGCTACCCAAGTCTGATCCTCCGTCACCTGCTCGAGTTGTTCTCCCCGCAAGCGATATAAACGAGAATCGCCAATGTGAGCGCACCAAGCGCGATTGCGGTGGAACATGACAATGACGATCGTCGTCCCCATATCCGATCGCTCGGGATGTTCTTCTTGGTCGTCCAGAATACCTTGATTGGCTTCCTCGATCGCTTCTGCTAATAAAGTCTCCGACTCGATTTTATCGTCCCAGCGATTGTTCAGATAAGCCTGAATGAATTGCGTGGCAATGCGACTGGCTTCTTGACCCCCCGCATGCCCGCCCATTCCATCGGCGACGATGAAAAAGCGTCCTTTGGGATCGATATAATAATCATCCTGATTGACAGAGCGAAGAACTCCTGTATCGGTTAGCCCCGTGAAGCGACGTTTCATATTGATTTGAGGTCTTAAACAAAATTAGTGAGGATTATGGCAGGCGATCGTAGCGATCGAGTTTTCGCATTAGCCTCACAAGGAGAAAACCAATGACGATGGCAACTGCGGCCACAATGACTGCCAAAGTAATTTTATCGTTTACTAAGAGGATAGTAGCAGATAGGGTAAAAGCACCAATTAATAAAGTATAGTTGGTCAAAAGCTGAACCGCGCTCAATTTTCGCAAGAGGCGATCGGATTCTGTCGATCGCACCCGCACGCGAATATCTCCCCGCTCTAATTTTTCAATCGTATCCTCAATGCGGCGCGGCAGAGCCAGAGCCGTACTGCTGACTTGAGCGGCTTGTTGTCCTAATTTATCCAGCAGGTTGCTGTTTTGTCCGGTCGTGTTGGTCATAATATCTAGTGCAAAAGGTTTGGCCACTTCCATAAAATTAAAATCGGGATCTAAACCCTTCCCCACTCCCTCCAAGGTGGAAAATGCCCGCATGACAAAGGTAAAAGTCGCCGGGAAGCGAAAGGGCTGATCGTAGGCAATTTCATACAGATCCTCGCCGATCGCATCAATGGATTGCTCCTCAAAAGGCTTATCCATAAAATTATCCAGCATATACTGGATCGATCGCCGCACCGGAGATAAATCTCCTGTCGGTTTGAGGGCATCCAATTCAATTAAAGAGGCAATGACGCGATCGGCATTCTTTTCGGCAATGCCAAAGAGGGTTTCCATCAAACCTTCCCGCACGTTGGCCTTGATGCGCCCCATCATGCCAAAATCGTAAAAAATGAGCGTTCCATCTGGGGCGACGGCGATATTACCGGGATGGGGATCGGCGTGGAAAAACCCATCATTTAACAATTGTCGCAAATAAGCCTCGGCTCCCAAACGGGCAAGGAGCTTGCGATCCAATCCTGCCGCTTCGATCGCTTCGTAATGGCTGATCTTAATTCCCGGCAGATATTCGAGAGTGAGGACGCGAGGGGAAGCATAACGCCAGTACACCCGAGGCACTTTCACCCAATCCAAATGCCGGAAATTGCGCCGAAAGTTATCGGCATTGCGCCCTTCATTGAGATAGTCCGTTTCCTCCCAAAGAATGCGACAACATTCGTCATAAATCCCCAACCAATCGCGTCCCTTGCCCCAATAGGGATGATTTTGAAAATATTGAGCAATGCGCTTGAGAATGGCCAGATCGATGGTAAAAAGCTGTTTTAAGCCCGGGCGCTGAACTTTAACCACCACCTCTTCACCACTATGGAGTTGAGCCTTGTGAACTTGTCCCAAGCTGGCGGCGGCGAGGGGAGTCGGTTCAAAGCGCGCGAAAAGTTCGTTAACGGATTTTCCCGTATCTTCTTGGATAATCGCGGCGGCTTGTTCGTAGGAAAAAGCGGGAACTTGGTCTTGGAGTTTGCTCAATTCCGCAACATATTCCGTGGGAAATAAGTCCCCTCGGGTGGAAAAAAGCTGACCGACTTTAATGAAAGTCGGCCCCAGTTCCAAACAACTCTCTCGCAACCAAACCGCTTGTTTTTTACGGCGCTCCTTGCGTTTTTCTTCGCTGTAGCCCCCGGGATAAGACCATTTTTTGCTATCCCACCATAATTCTGTTAAGAAAGTGAGGACAAAACGCCAGATATCGGCACGCCGACGAAATCGAGAGTAGTTTTTGCGATTCCAACGATACTTACTTTTCCCTCGCTCCGGACGGGGAAGGCGATCGCTCGACTCGATAATGGGAGAGTAGGGACTTTGGGCAGAAGGGGAAGATAGGGCAGACACTTTTTAAGTTAAAAAGAAAATTTAAAGAAGTTTTAACACTAAAACAAAGATCGAACCGATTGGTGTTGGATTTTAAGTGTGTTTTAAGTCGGTGAATTCCGATGGGCATTGAGTGCCGATCGCAGGCTGGCAATTTCCGCTCGCAAATCATCGATGGTTTCTTGCAGATCGCCAGAACTCGTACCATCGCCAGTTTGTCCCGTTTTTATTCCTCCCATATTGGCTTCTGCCATTTCGCGATCGGCTCTGGCCATGGTCTCTTCGGCCAGTTTACGCAACTTTTCTCGTTGTTCGGCATCAAATTTACCGAATTCGCTGAGGGCATTGGTGAAAGCGTCTTCAATTTTTTCGCCCAAGACTTCTGCAAAGGCTCTACCAATAAAAAAGGAACGGGTCACGGGATTGCTCATGGACGGATTTTTTTGACGTTTTGTAACAAAATTATAACTTAGTTTTCAACAATTGATAAGGGAGTAGGGAGTAGGGAGTAGGGAATGGAAATTCATCCTTTATCCTTCATCCCTCATCCTTCATCCCTCATCCTTTATCCTTCATCCTTCATCCTTTCGGGTTACTCATTCCTCGGGGGGAAAGATTGTTCGTTGTGCCAAAAGGTAGAACCCGCTTCAGTGGGTCGATTGAGCCGCAAGGATAAACCAAAGCCCGCTCCCGCCGAAGCCGCGATCGCGCTGGTCATCAAGAGAGCACCTACAGGAAATCTTAATTTTTCCCTGGGTTTGGCTTTTGCAGCGCGGACGGCTTTTTTGGATTGTTGCTTCGGTTTTTTGCTCTTGCGGGGGGTTTTTCCGATCGCAACCGTTGCCTTTGGGATAGCTTTTTCTCGTTTTTCTGGCTCGGGTTGAGGGGCAATCGTTGCCGAAGACTCGAGTTCTTCCAAGGTGGCGGGAGAATTGACTTTTTGGGGTGAGGGGAAAGGCGGTAATTCTACGGGGGGGCGTTGTTGTTCCGAAAGGCTTGCTTCTCGGATGCTAGAATGGGTTGGTTCTGGAGTTTCTTCTCCGGGCGGGGCAGGCTCGACAATCGGGGCAGGATGCCACGGGGATAACCATTCATCTAAGGTTTGCGGGCGTTTATCGGGAGTCGATAGTCCTTGTAAAATTGCTGCTTTAATTTCCGGGCTGATGCCTTCGGGGAATTTTTGCCATTTTTCTGGCGGAATGTGTTCCAATAAAGGAACCGGCGGTAAGGGATTCCCTGCCAACAAGAAGTAAAAGACGGCACTGAGGGCGTAAATATCCGTTGCCGTGGCAGTTTTTCCCTTCGGATCGTACTGTTCGATCGCGGCGTATCCGGGGGCAATTAAATTCGCGTGGGTTTGACGAATTTCTGGGGTGAGATCGCAGGTCATGCCGACATCCACTAAAACCACATCATCGATCTCGGGACGATAGATAATATTGCGAGGCTGAACGTCGAGGTGTAGCAGTCCGACATCGTGGAGGGTGGAAAGAGCAGCCGCGATTTGCTCGATCCAACCTCGGGCGCGAGACTCGGAAACAGGGCCTTCGGTGGCAATTTTATCGGCGAGGGTTTCCCCGATAATGCGATCGCAGACTACATAAGGGATGCCCTCTTCGACAAAACTCTCCCAAATTCCGGGTAAGTGAGGATGAGAAATTTGGGCGAGGCGTTGGCTGAGGTCGAGAACATGCTGGCGGAAGCGGTCAAAATTGGGATGGTCGTGAAGATTTGCCGCTAACGTTTTGACGATGACGGGCTTGTTGGAGTTAACTTCGATTGCCGGGTAAGTGGTGCTGAAGATCCCCTGACCGATGGCATCTTCGAGGCTGTATTTAAAGTCGTTTTCGGTTGCAGTGGCAGTTGTCATGGCTTTGGTTCGCGTCGCTCCTCAACAGCTAGTGTAATCGTCTTTCGGCAAAAATGCGCCCCTATCCGTTTGATTTTATCCTCGTTCTGGCGCGATCGCTTTTTTTCGTTTTTTGGTGTCTGTCGTTTTTCTCTCGATTTCGGAATGTTTCGCAATGCGAAGTTGAGAGGAATGTCTACTGCGCTCTTTGGTGAGATTATCCTCGTTCATTTTCATTGTCTTCGGATTCGACGCGATCGCTTTCTCCTCGAGTTTGTTGAATTTCCTCAAGAATTTGTTTTAAGTTTCGCTCGCTCGGACGTTTGGGAAATTCTTCGTGAGTATAAATCCAAACCAATTCTATTTCATATTTTTCGCGATCGACGAGATACATGAGTCTCCCTTGCCCAGATGCACCTTTCAAATCCGGCATTTTAAAATAGTATTTTCAGAATTCTAAATTTTCTCTTAGTGGAAGATTTTTGGGGAGACTCTCTGATTCAGAACCCAGTAGAAAGGGATTATCGCTCAAAGATTTAACCATTCGAGCGATAAAATTTGTAAAAGTCTCTTGGGATTTTTTACCTTTATAATGGCGTTTTTTGAGAACTCCAAAAGAACGCTGAAACTTTTGAGATGGTTTTATTTTATAGGCTTGATAGCCATTCTCCAAACTCATCTTGTGTCATTACCGGGTTATTTTCAGAATTTTCTAACGCTTCTTGCAAAGCATGAGAAACTTGAAACTCATATTCGGGATGCGATCGCTCTACTCGAGCCAATACGCTGTTAATAAAACGATGCACGGCATTGCGGTAAGCAACAAAAGATTCTTCTCCACTCTTGATTAACATCCAAGCAAATGATAATTTTCTCCAAAGATTTAAAACTTTGTTTCGATTCTTTTCCGATGACTCAATCGCATCGTAAACAATCGCGACAAGAATCTCGCGATCGCGATCTGAGAGGCGATCCCATTTTTGTTCGACTAAAACCGTTAATTGTTCTAATACAGTTGTAAATTTTTGAAGTTGAGAAGAGCGAACGGGATACGGTTGTTGAATTTTAGAGACTTTTTGAAATGTAAATTCTCCTAAATAATTACCTAAAACAGCAGTATCCATCTGTATCACCTCTTTGTTGAGATAGCTTCGCTCAAAAGCAAATTCTGTGGGGGTTTCAGCTTACTTGTTCCTCCTTCAGCGATAATATCATAACACATTTTATAACCCTTCAATCTAAAGTGCCGAATTGGCCCAAGTCTTTGCCCAATTTAGCGTTGTTTTAACCCGTGCGTCATCCCCTGCCTCACAATAAAGACGCAAAACGGGTTCCGTGCCGCTAAACCGGATGAGCAACCAACTTCCATCCGCTAAACGGAACTTATAACCGTCAATGGTCAAACAATCCGTTACGGCTTGTCCGGCGATTTCCTTGGGGGTGTTAGTTTTCAGGAGTTCTAAGAGTTTCCCCCGCTCCTCCATACTGGCGAGGGGAAGATCGATGCGATCGTAAGCCGAGCTAAACTTCGTTTGCGCCTGTAAATCGGCGTACATCTCCCCGATATCCCGCCCGGATTCTACCACCGCTTCGAGGACGTACAGCGCCGATAGTAGGGCATCTCGTTCGGGAATGTGGGTGCCGTAACCGATCCCCCCCGACTCTTCCCCCCCGAGGAGAACTTCCGCCGAAAGCATGCGATCGGCAATATATTTGTAACCGATCGCGGTCTCATAAAGCGGAATATTATAAGCTTCAGCCAAGCGAGGAATTAGATCCGAGCCGCTAATGGTTTTGACAATTTCTCCCTGAAAGCCCTTGCGTTGGGATAAATGCTCGATGAGAATGGGAATGAGAATTTGGGAATTGTGGAAATTTCCCGCCCCGTCTACCGCCGCAATGCGATCGCTGTCCCCATCAAAAACAAATCCCACGCGAATCTCATCTTTGCCTTCTCGTGCCGCTTCGCGAATGGCACGGAAAAGTTTGGGAATATACTTGGGGAGAGGTTCCGGCGCACCGCCTTCAAAGAGAGGATCGCGATCGCCGTTAATTTCCTCAATCTCGACCCCAAGCAACCGCTTCAACCCCGTCGCCGCCGCACCGTGCATGACATCGGCAAAAACGCGGATTTTCCCAGAGGTAATCGCCTCGGCAATTTTGGCGATATCGACTTTAGCGCGCAGTTCCGCACAATAACTTTCCCAAGGATCGAAATGCGCCAATTTCCCCAAACTTTTCCCTGGGACAAAACCGCGAGGCAGCAGTTCCTCAATTTGTTGTGTAATCTCCTTTGTGACCGAACCGCCGAATGCGCCTTTTACTTTTAAACCCAAATAACCCGCCGGATTGTGACTGGCAGTGAGAACCAAAGCACCAAGCGCTCCTTGTTTTTTTGCCGCCCAAGAGAGAGCGGGAGTGGGGGCGTAACTCTCGGCGAGGAGAACGTCAAATCCCGCTTCTCGTACTGCTTCTGCTACAGCTTCAGCAAAGGATTCCGCCAGGAAGCGGCGATCGTAGCCTACGGCAATTAAGTTACTTCCAGTGGTTTTGCCAAAATTCTTTGCTAACACTTCCGCCGCTAGGGGAGCAACTAAAGTAACTCGCTCGAAAGTGAAATCGGCAGCAATTAAACCGCGCCAGCCGTCGGTGCCAAAGGTAATGGGTTTGGGGGTAAAAGGCATGGGAATTTTGCGATCGCAGCTATTTTTTCTGCCCTCGATTGTAACCCAAACTGAGGATTAACTCACGGCAAATTCCGTATAGGTACGAATTTTAGGCGGATGAAAACCTAAAACGATCTGACTTTTGGGAATACCTGCCCTAACTAAGTCGTTGGCAATTCCATCTTCTAAACCATCTCGATGTATCCAAACTTTATCATCAATAACTTCTAGATGAGTGACGCAACCATGAACTCTTACACCTTTTTCCCAGCCCATCGTCATTAACAAATAATTTTTCTTATCATCGCTGACAATTAAATGATGTTTTATATCTCCGTAACAATAAGTAATATCTGCATATTCCTTGAGAATGGGATAAATGATTTCATAAAAATTGTTCATTGTATCCATTGGATGATTTCCTCCTTATTTTCATCAAAAACCAATCAATTAAGAATTTTTCTTTTAATTAAAATTGCACCAATTGGCTCCGTAAATATTTCTTCATAAGCTAACTTGGGAATTGCTATATATAGCGTTCTACTATCCTCTTTTTCTAATAAAATTTGATAGTAAAGTGTATATTGACCGAGAGCTTTTTCTAGATCGTTAACTTGCGAGATGCCAATAAAACTTTTAATCTCAACAGCAATTTCTCGGTTTTCCTTAGTGGCAGCAATTAATTTTTCTGCTCCTAAATCTACAAATAAATCTTTCTTGCCAATTGAGAGGATGAGCGGATCTTTGGTTATCGTCCATCCATCTTTGATTAAAGCATGTTTTACAGTGTCGTGGTAAATATCTTTGGCGGGCATGGGTCTGAACTCCTGAAAAATTTTAGGGTGCAGCTTCTCCTAAGACTTCCTCAAAGGCAAAATCGGGGGCGGCGAGAACGAATAAGGTGGTGGGGAGTCCGGTCACGCGAGTTTGCAGGTTCTCATAATAAGTAGTAAACGAATCATCTTTGGGTCTGGCCATGCCCAAAAAGATGAGATCGGCATGGGCCGAAGAACTGTGGAGAATTTCATTAAAAGAGCGTCCTTCGGCAATCAAAACTTGGGGAAATGCAGGAATGCGTAACTTAGCGATTAAATCCTCTAAATTAATTCTTGCGGCTTCGGCAGCAGCGCCATCGGGAACGACTAAATTGAGATAGATTTTGGCTTTGCGCCAACTGATATTTTTCCCTAAAAGATAGGCCAGCAAGAGCATTAAACTGCCATTGGCCTGCAATCCTCCCCACCAAATATCGATGCGCGATCGCGTTCCAAATCCGCGATCGCCATTCTCTCGCAAAATGACGATGCTGCGTTTGGCACCGTGAATATGGCGAATCATTTGACAGTAGCGATCGCGAATGCTGGCATTTTCGCTATCGCCTAAAACGACGGTATTGGGAACCACGGCACCGAGTCCGTAAGTTTCCACCAAGCGATAGGCCCCTTCAAAGGGATTGCTGGCCGTCACCACCCGCACCAAGGCTTGTACGCCGCGACGTTCGAGATAATCAACTAAGGTGCGTTCTAATTCCGCCTGTTGTGCTAAATCCCGAGAGCCACTGGGCAAAACGCTGGAAACGGTGATGAGTCCCCGGTTGTGGGTAAATCCTTTCGCGAGTTCGATCAAAGACCAGCGCTTGCGAGGAATGCCTGAGAGGACGAGGACGTGAGGCCGCCAGTTTTTCGCATCTTCTTCGTGGCGCATCTGCAAGATACCCACCCGCAGCAATTCCATCCACAGTCCTCGGCGCACGTCTCCCCAGGCGGTGACCAGTTCTCGCTGCTGCAGCCAAAAATAGATGGCCAAGACGATCGCCGCTGCAATAACCGTTGCAACGGCATTAATGAGAAACATGACGGCCAAACACCCCGCCGCCCCGAGGAACGAAAAGATCCAGTGAACCCGGAAGGTGGGGCGAAACGAGGGACTTTGCAGGAGCCCTTCGATACCGGCAGAAACATTTAAGACCATGTAAGTCGTGAGGAAAAACATGGTTAAGACCGGGGCAATTAAATTCAGATCCCCGATACAAACCGCCGCGATCGACACCCCGAGGGTGACGGCGGTGCCGATGCGGGGTTCGTCTTCTTTGCCGCTTCCCTGGCCCAAAATGCTCATCCAAGGCGGTAATACCCCATCTCTTGCCAGTGCCTGCAAGACCCGAGGGGCGCCCAAAATACTGCCGAGGGCGCTACTTAAGGTTGCCCCCCAAACTCCCCATAAAATGGTGGGACTCCATAGGGCCATCTGTTTCATGATCAAGGAATCGGCAATCAGGGTGGCGGCATCGGCGCGCGTGGCGAGGAGGACGGGTAAGCCCATATAAATGAGATAACCCGTACCGACGGCGGCTAAAGTCCCGATGGGGATAGATTTGGTGGGATCTCGTAAATCTCCCGACATGGATACCCCGGCCATAATTCCCGTGACGGCGGGGAAAAAGACGGCAAACACCACCCAAAAAGACTCCCCGTCTGCATTCCACCATTCGATCGCCGTCGGTTCTACGGGTTGGCCGAAGAGGAGGGAGAGGAGGGAGAGGACGATCGCGGCCATGATAAAATATTGGGCGCGGATGGCGAGACTGGCGGAGGTAAAGGCTAAAAAGGCCACGAAAATGGTGGTAATCAGGGCGACGTAGGTTTGATTGAGGGCGGGAAAGGTTTTGACGATGCTTTCCGCAAAACCGATGGTGTAAAGGGCGACGGAGAGGGCTTGGGCAAAATAGAGGGGGATGCCCACTGCACCCCCGGTTTCTACTCCGAGCGATCGGCTGATCATGTAGTAAGCGCCTCCCACGCGAATGACGCGATCGGTGGCGATCGCGCTGACGGAGAGAGAAGTTAAAAAGGTAATCGAAGTGGAGAGGGTGACAATTGCGAGTGTTCCCAATAAGCCGACATTGCCCACGACCCAGCCGAAGCGCAGGTACATGATCACCCCTAAGATCGTGAGAATGGAGGGTGTATAAACCCCTCCAAAAGTTCCCAAACCTGTTTGTTGTTGGTTATTGGTTATTGGCTGTTTGTTGGTTGTCGATATGTCTTCTCCTCCTCTTTTCATTTGGCTTCTCCGCGCTTTAAATCGATTGCCGATCGCTAATGTTAGTTTAATTTTAGAGCATTAACGGGAACGTCATCCCAAGAGTCTACAGTTCGCAAGCGCGCGATCCAGCCTTCCGATCTTTGTTGTTGAGAGAGATTGCTTTGAAAAGAGTCGTGACAGGCTTGTGCTTGGTCTTCATCGCAACAAGCAATACAGGCGTGAATCATGCCCGATGGATCGATTTGTTCGTTTACCCAAATTGTCATTTTAGTGAATCGCGGACGAAATCTTGAGAATCTTCTTTATTCTATCCCCTTGAGGGTTTTCTTTGGCTCGGATGGATTGACAATTTTGAGCGATCGCAAACTATAACAGTAGACTGGCAAGGGTTGGATCGGGCAAGGAATCCCGGTCGAACGCGAGACATTGCCAAGCCGGAAGATCAAAAATATTATACAGCACGATGAAAGCAGATTAGGACATTCCTAATTACCGAACTCCAGTCACAACCTGCTATTTCCCATTCTCCATTCCCTAGCGCTCGGAATATTAGCGAAAATAATCTCGATACAATTGATAGCGGGGAAAAACCGCACGATCGCTAAACTGAACCAATCCCAAATTATACAGTTTTTGGGCTTGTTCTTTGTCCTGATAAGATTCTAACTCAATCGGCACTTTGGCTGTATAAATCTTGGCAAATACGGTCATAATTTCCGGTGGCAGTTGTTTTAAATAGCGACGATAGCGTTGTAAGTGACTGCCATAAATTCCCGACTCCGCGATCGCATTTTCCCGCAAGATGGCAAAATTGCCTTCTCCTCTTGCTAAATAAGTCAAAGATTGTTGGACTAAATAAGGATGTCCTCCCACTAATTCCATCAAATTGTTAACTTGTTTTTCTTCCCATTCTAATCCGTGCAATTGAGCCAAGTCTAACACTTCTTGCGAGGTAAATTCCGGGATAGCAATCTGCATGCCAACATTAAACGGCGATTGATTGATTTCCAACTGTTCGTATAACTCTGTATGAACGATAAGTAAACCTAGTTTTTGCCAAATTTTTCTCGTTTTTGCCTGTTCGTGCAGCGTTCTGAGAATCCCCAAGAATTCTCCAGCAATCTTGGCATAAGGAAAAATGCGATCGACATCATCTAAAGCAATCACTAGGGATTTATCCTCGGAAAGCAGGTATTTTTCCAAATAAGTCATGCACTTCACCTTATTATTGCCTAACTTACTTTTCCAATGCTTCTCAATGAGATTTTCCTTGGCTAAAATTTCCGTCACGCTGGTACAAAACCAAAGTAAAAAACTCTCTAAACTGGCAAAATCTGACGCTTCTGTCTCTTATACAC
>JBFRWJ010000629.1:0-3309 GCA_051439525.1 Spirulina sp.
CCTTTGAGTCTTATGGCATTCCTCAATCCGCAAGAGAGGCGGACAAATTAGCCACCGATTTTAAAAGCCTTCTGTTGGGAGACAATCAGAACATTGCTTTCCTCAAAGAACAAGGAATTACTCTGACCTTATCGGATGTCTTGTACGCTCTATCGGGGGAAGACTATGTGGTCAGTACCGAACGAGAATTTGCCAATAAGTTTACCTTCCAAGCAGTGGTGAATGACTTCACGGGAAGCATTCATCAAGTTCGGGATGAGGAAGGGACTTTAAAGGATGAATACATCGCCTTGATGGCTTATCCACAAAAGCCAATATTGAGTGAAGCGACAGTAACGGAGGAACAGTTAACGGATTGGGCAAAAAATCTCAATACAGGAGGGCGCTATCTTCCTCCTTCAGTTTACATTCCCATTGCTGCTTCTAGTTAAATTCCTTGCCCCTCAATCCAACAACCTTGGGGGAGAATCTCCGGACAGTCCCCCGGAATCGAGAGATTTCGGGGGAAAATCTTACGATCTTGTTATAAACTTTCTCAAACAATCTTGCGTATAATAGACTATAACTTTATCAAACACTAAAGCGATCGCAAAGTTGGCAGGGAAATGAGTACAATTACGGATTATAAAATTGTTGCCAGAGTTTATGAAAGCGCAAACTCCTTGGTTTATCGTGCTTTAACGGATACTGGCGATCGCTCCGTTATTCTGAAAGTTCTCAAGAAAGATTATCCCACTCCCTCGGAACTGACGCGATACAAACAAGAATATGAGATTACGCGCTCTCTCAATATTGAGGGCGCGATCGCGGCTTATGAGTTATTGCCTTATGACAATACCCTCGCGATCGTTTTAGAAGATTTTGGCGGTCAATCTTTAGATTATATCTTGCAATCGCGCTCTTTTACCCTGTCGGAGTTCCTGCAAATTGCCATACAAGTTGCTGAAGCATTAGATAAAATTCATAGTGCGAATATTATTCACAAAGATATTAATCCTGCTAATATTCTTGTTAATTCCGAAACCGGACGAGCAAAAATTATTGATTTTGGTATTTCGAGCATTTTTACCAAGGAAACCCCGACTTTAAAAAATCCTGATGTTTTAGAGGGAACATTGGCTTATATGTCCCCAGAACAGACGGGAAGAATGAACCGATCGCTCGATCGAAGAACGGATTTTTATTCCTTGGGGGCAACTTTTTATGCTCTTCTAACCGAACAGCTAGTTTTTGCAAGTCGCGATGCTCTAGAGTTAGTTCACTGTCATATTGCCCGCAAACCCATTCCCCCCCATAAAATTAACTCTTCAGTCCCCCAAATGCTCTCTCGCATCGTGATGAAATTATTGGCAAAAACTGCTGAGGAACGCTATCAGACTGCTTTGGGGTTAAAAGTTGATTTAGAAGAATGTTACAAACAATTACAAAAAATCGGGAAAATAGCAGAATTTCCTCTTGCCAATCGCGATTTTACCGAACAGTTACAAATTCCCCAAAAACTCTACGGACGAGAAGTAGAAATCGAACAATTGCTAGCCACGTTTCAAAGAGTGACTGAAGAAGAGATCTCGCAGGATACAACGGAAATAATACCTCAAAAACGGACAGAAGTGATGCTAGTAGCGGGATTTTCCGGGATTGGTAAAACTGCATTGATTCAAGAACTCTATCGACCGATTTCTCAACAACGCGGTTATTTTATATCGGGAAAATTCGACCAATTTCAGCGCAATATTCCTTACTCTGCGGTTGTTTTTGCTCTTCGATCCCTCGTGCGTCAGTTACTCACGGAAAGTCAAGCACAATTAAAACGATGGCACGACACGTTAAATGAAGCTTTAGGAATTAATGGTCAAATTATTGTCGATGTTATCCCCGAAATCGAACAAATTATCGGCAAGCAACCTCCCGTTCAACCCTTAGAAGCCGCACAAGCTCAGAACCGTTTCAATCGCGTTTTCCAGAGCTTTATTCGCGTCTTTTGTCAGAAATCTCACCCTTTGGTCATCTTTTTAGACGATTTGCAATGGGCGGATTTTGGCACCTTGAAGTTGATTGAATTAATGATGAGCGATCGCGACACGGAGTATTTACTTTTACTCGGGGCTTATCGGGATAATGAAGTGGATGCAAATCATCCCACAATTCTCGCGATCGAACGCTTGAAAGAACAAGGGACAAGAGTTAACCAAATTACTTTAACACCTCTCGATATTGAAGATATTACGCAACTTTTAATCGATACGCTCCATCGCGATCGCGAAATTGTCAAACCTTTAGCCGAGTTGATCTTGGAAAAAACGTCGGGCAATCCGTTCTTTATTAATGAATTTCTAGAAACCATCGATCGGGAAAAACTTCTGACTTTCAACCGCGATCGTCAGTTCTGGGAGTGGGAAATGCTTCAAATTGCAGCATTAGACATTACAGATAATGTCGTAGACTTAATGGTGAGTAAATTAAGAAAAATACCCGATACAACTCAAACTGTATTGCGTCTGGCAGCTTGTATTGGCAATCATTTCGATCTTAATACTCTCGCAATCGTTTACGAACAATCCGAGCCAGAAACTTTCAGAGAATTGTTACCAGCGATTCAACAAGGGTTAATTCAGCCTCTTTCGGATTTAGAAACAACTTCAAAAACACCCCTAGAATCTACTTTAATTGTTCGAGATTATAAGTTTCGTCACGATCGCATCCAACAGGCAGCATATATTCTCATCGAATCCGGTATTCGCAAATCTATCCATCTTCAGATCGGTCGCTTGTTACTGGCCAATTTTAGCGAACAAGAGAAATTAGAAAAAATATTTACTCTCGTCGATCATCTTAATAAAGGGATTGAGTTAATCGAAAATAAACTCGAAAAAATACAATTATTAGAACTCAATTTATGTGCAGGGAAAAAAGCAAAAGAAGCGATTGCCTATGCAGCATCGAGAAGTTATCTGATCTTTGCAAAAGATGAATTTCCGGGAGAAATCTGGAAAGACAATTATGATATGGCGATCGATGTTTATAAAGAACTTGCAGAAATTGAGTATCTCAATGGGAATATCGAGCAGTCTCAACATCTCATTGAAATAGCACTACAACGGATTAAATCACCATTAGATTGTGCTGAATTTTATTACTTGAAAACAATCCAATATACAATATCAGGTCTTGCAATTGAAGCCATTGAAGCAGGTCGAACGGCACTCAGACTCTTAGGCAGCGATTTACCAGAAGATGATTTTCAAATTGCTTTTGACAATGAACTCCAAACGTATCACGAGAATTTAGGAGCTGTCTCTTATACACATC
>JBFRWJ010000630.1:0-5875 GCA_051439525.1 Spirulina sp.
GATTTAATGCGGTTAAATTTTTCCAAGAATCGAAAGAGGAATTATCTAAAGTCGTTTGGCCGTCACGGCAACAATTAATTAGCGAATCTGCTGCCGTGGTCTTAATGGTGACGCTAGTTGCGACGACGATCTATTTCGTCGATAATCTCTTTCTCTGGTTAAGTGGCAAGGTGTTCTAGTGACCTTCTCTTGTACATCTATTTGGAGGTAGCGTTTCTGCTCGCCGTTAACTCTCCGAGTCGAACGGGAGTCTCCACGCTAAAATATTGATGATGAATGTCACGAGGGACGATCTCGAAGACACAAATGAAGACTTCCAAACGGAAGAAGAAAGTTTTGTACCGACCAAAAATGCGCGTTGGTATGCCGTTCAAGTCGCCTCGGGTTGCGAGAAACGGGTTAAAACAAACTTAGAACAGCGAATCCATACCTTGGATGTGGCCGATCGCATCTTGCAAATTCAAATTCCCCATACGCCAACCGTTAAAGTTCGCAAAGACGGGACGCGAATTCATGGAGAAGAAAAGGTTTTTCCGGGCTATGTTCTCGTCAAAATGATTTTAGATGACGAAGCTTGGCGAGCCGTCAAAAATACCCCCAATGTGATTAATTTTGTCGGTGCGGAAAAACAGCGTCCTTACGGAAGAGGACGAGGACACGTTAAACCCGTTCCCCTCAGTCCCTCAGAAGTCGAACGCATTTTCAGACAGACGCAAGAACAAGAACCCGTTGTCAAAATTGATATGGCAGTGGGTGATAAAATAATAGTTCTGTCGGGTCCGTTTAAAGACTTTGAAGGGGAAGTCATTGAAGTCAGTCCCGAACGGAGCAAACTCAAGGCACTTCTCTCAATTTTTGGACGGGATACGCCAGTAGAATTGGAATTCACTCAGGTCGAAAAACAAGTCTAAAATCATGGCCAAAAAAGTAGTTGCATTGGTTAAGTTGGCACTTCCTGCGGGAAAAGCTGCCGCGACACCGCCAGTCGGTCCCGCTTTGGGTCAACACGGTGTCAATATCATGGCATTTTGTAAGGAATACAATGCCAAAACTGCGGATAAAGCGGGAATGGTCATTCCGGTGGAAATCTCCGTCTATGAAGACCGCAGTTTCACGTTTATTCTCAAAACGCCGCCGGCTTCGGTTTTAATTAAAAAAGAAGCAGGAATTGAAAAGGGCGCAAGTCAGCCCAATAAGGAAAACGTGGGTTCGATCACCCGCGAACAATTGCAAAAAATTGCTGAAATTAAAATGCCCGATCTCAATGCCAATGATATTGATGCGGCAATGAAAATTGTGGCGGGAACGGCGAGAAATATGGGCGTAAGTATTACTGAGTAGCTCAATTTTTCAGCGTTAATTGCGAATTTCAGATATTTTGTTAAAGTATATTGGGGAGAGGCGAGCGCTTCGTGAGAACCCAAGGAGTGAAACCATGACCAAAAAAATTTCTCGTCGCTTGAAAGAAGCGAGCGCGAAAGTCGAAGACAAGGCCTATGAGCCATTGGAAGCCATGAAGCTGTTAAAAGAAACAGCAACGGCGAAGTTTGACGAAACCGCCGAGGTCCACATCCGTTTGGGGATCGACCCCAAATATACGGATCAGCAGTTGCGCACCACGGTGAGCTTCCCCAAAGGCACCGGACAAAGCGTCCGGGTTGCGGTCATCGCCCGGGGGGAAAAAGTCACGGAAGCAACGGAAGCCGGTGCCGATCTGGCGGGATCGGAAGAGTTGATCGAAGAAATTCAAAAAGGGATGATGGAGTTTGACAAACTCATCGCCACCCCGGATATGATGCCCAAAGTGGCTAAATTAGGACGCTTGTTGGGGCCGCGAGGATTGATGCCCTCTCCCAAAGCCGGCACGGTTACCACGGATTTAGCGGCGGCGATCTCGGAATTTAAAGCCGGAAAAATCGAATTTCGTGCCGATCGCACGGGCATCGTTCATGTTATGTTTGGAAAGGCATCCTTTGCCCCGGAAGATTTGTTAACGAATTTAAAAGCATTACAGGAAACTGTCGATCGCCATCGTCCTTCTGGTGCAAAAGGCCGTTACTGGCGCAGTATTTTTGTTTCAGCTTCGATGGGCCCCTCCATCCAAGTGGAAATTAATACCCTGCGGGATCTAAAATTAGATGTCGCCTAATTTTGGGGCTACAGAGTAAAGCGTAAAGAGGAAAAATAACCGATTTACCCATTCCCCATTACCCATTCCCCATATCGTGCAAACCGAAGATCGCAGGAGCTATGTAGCTTAATTGATTTCCTGCCGAGGCGAGCGACATGATGGTCAGAAAACCGGGATAATTCCCTCTATTCTGGCCTCTCATTCGACCCCGACCTCGGCACCAGAGGCGGGGTTTAATCGTGAAGTTGACGTTTGAAAAGACCGAGGAGGTGAAACAGAATGGGGAGAACCCGAGAAAGTAAAGCAACGGTGGTTGCCGATCTCAAGGAACTTTTGAACGAGTCCCAACTGGCTGTGGTCGTTGATTACCAAGGGTTAACCGTCGCCGAAATTACCGACCTGCGCGATCGCTTGCGTCCGACGGGTGCCGTGTGCAAGGTGACTAAAAACACCTTAATGCGGATCGCCGTGGAGGAAAACGACGATTGGAAGCCGATGACAGAATTTCTGTCCGGTACCAACGCCTTCTTACTCGTGAAAGACGATATCGGCGGTGCCGTCCGCGCTTACCAAGACTTTAAAAAAGCGGCCAAGAAAACCGAATTTCGCGGCGGTGTCATGCAGGGACGCGCCCTGACTGAAGAACAAGTCAAAGCGATCGCGGATTTACCGTCCAAGGAAGAACTCATGGCACAAATTGCCGGAGCCCTCAATTCCATTGCCACCAAGTTGGCGGTGGGGATCAACGAGGTGCCGTCTTCTTTGGCGCGGAGTATCAACGAGGTACCGTCTTCTTTGGGTCGCGCGGTTCAAGCGATCGCCCAAAAAGAAGAGGGAGATGCGGCGTAAGCCAATTCTGCCCAAAAAAAAGTCCGTCGGCAAAACGGACGCGAAATTTACCAATTAATCTTGACTACCAAGGAGTTTACAATGTCTGCTGCAACTGATGAAATTCTCGAAAAGCTGAAATCTTTGACCTTACTCGAAGCCTCTGAATTGGTGAAAGGCATCGAAGAAGCCTTTGGCGTGAGTGCGGCTGCCCCGGCGGGTGGCATGATGATGGCGGCGATGCCCGGTGCTGCGGCTGCTGCTCCGGCTGAAGAGGTGGAAGAGCAAACCGAATTCGATGTCATCCTCGAAGAGTTTCCCAAAGACAAGAAAATTGCCGTTCTTAAGGTGGTTCGCGCCATTACCGGCTTGGGTCTCAAGGAAGCGAAAGAGGTGGTGGAATCGGTTCCCAAGGCTCTCAAAGAGGGTATTGCTAAAGAGGAAGCCGAAAACCTCAAGAAACAGTTGGAAGAAACCGGCGCAAAAGTTGCCATTAAGTAACTTTGGTTTCGGTGCGATCGCATAAGCGATTAAATTGGGGATGGCAGTAATTGCCATTCCTTTGATACTGTCCATTGTGAACCTGATTTAGAATTCCTATAGACAACTAACTTGAAGGTAAATTTCGCTTTAGTATCGAACCAATACCCATAGCTCCGAGTAAGCCCAAAATCAGTGTAGGTTCGGGAACAGTTTCGAGGTCATCAGAAATCGCTTCAAATGTAAAAACAACTGGAGATAGTTGAGGTTCATTAACTACACTACTGAAATTTCCGCCACTAGGCCCAAATGAATTGAAAATTACTTGAGGGAAGATAGAAGCATCAGGATCCCCCGGATCGCTATCCCAATTTATTACATTGGTACTTTGAAAATTACTTGATAAAAATATCCCAGAACCGAGTCCGTCCGAAAAGAATTCAAGTACATTTTCCCTCACTTGTATAGAGCCAAAACCAAATGATTCGTAAGTTTCAGAGAAATTATAGGTTCTCGCAAAAAGTATTATAGACTACAGAAAATTGACGCTCACTTTTGCTAAGCGATCGTTGGGATAAAATGGGGAATTGTCCCGATTGGGTTGCCGATCGCCTCGGTCAAGCTACCATAAATTACATTGTCTTAGCTTTTGCGATCTGATGACTGACTCTCCAGCGATCGCCGATCTCGTAGCGCGATCGCATTGTTAAAAAAGTTAGCTAGTAGAGTGCGGTATAATACATAGTTAGACAGCAGTCAAAGCATTATTAAACTGGGAGGGGCACAAAAATGTCGATCGAATATTTTGTTTGCTCGATAATCTTTATCCTGTTTAGTTTTTTTGTGTTTCGAGTAGTTGTTAGGAATGACTATCTTAATCAATTCAAACTATCGCCACTTTCGTATTCACTCGAGGTACTTGTATTTGCGATTCATGCAAATTTAATGTATTTATTTATTCCAGCTAGATGGCCTCATTTGCCTCCTTTACCTGAAAATCCAACTTTAGTGTTTTTTTCTATAGGTATCTTTTGTGTCGGACTGATTATCTTAATAATTGCTTGGTTTGGTTTGGGAAGTGAGACAAGTTTTGGATTAGATAATAATAAACTTAAAACAAATGATATCTATCAGTATTCCAGAAATCCTCAACTCGTTGGATATGGAATTTTCCTGCTTGGCTTTGCACTATTATTTATATCCTTTTACTCATTAGGTTGGTTTGTCCAATATCTCATTATTTCATATTTCATGATACGCTCTGAAGAAGAATTTCTTAGCTTGAACTATGGCAAAGAATATGAAAAATATTGTAGTGCTGTACCTAGAATAATTAAGTTGTTCTAGAACGATCGAGGAGAAACTTTGGTTATTAGAGAAGATTATTGGACAAGTTCGACAATTGACAACAGATGCCAAGAGTCAACCCCAAGATCGATTAGCAGAAATTCAACGCGATCGCAAGGCACGTCGTTCTTTGTGCTAGTATGTACAGATGTGCATACCGAGTGTAGATGCTCTACCAATGGCAATGGGATCCTGATAAAATAGATGGATGATGATGGAAACTGAACATGACTTTAGCCAAGGGAAACGTGGTGCAATCGATCCGATGCCATCAGGCAAAATACGCATCACGATTCGTCTAGATAGCGAAATTTTAGATTGGTTTCGCGAGCAGGCTCATCTGTCTGGAGGTGGTAATTATCAAACCTTAATCAATGAGGCTCTACGTCAGTACATTCAGCATGAGCGCGAACCCATGGAAGAGACATTTCGACGAGTTTTGCGAGAAGAGTTGAAACGTGCCAATGATGAAGCTAATACTGGCGTTGTCACATAACGATTGAATTCGGCCGCGTTCCCTTTTAAAAGCACTCTTGTACTGTAATCGCGCAATCGGGAAAAGCAAGAAGACTCGCGGACTGTTGTCCCCGCAAAATAAGTTGGCGCTGATAACCATTGGGTTGAGGGTCCCGGAAAATATGAAGTTGCTGTGGGGTAATGTTGAAGACCCAGTAGTCAATAATACCTGCTGCGGCATAGAGATCGGCTTTTGTGCCTAGATCGCGATCGCTCGTCGTATCGGCAATTTCAATAATCAAATAAACTTCATCTGGAGTGGGATGATGGCGATCGTAAAAGTTGGCATCTGGATGAACGACAGCAACATCAGGCTCGGGTTCTGAGTAAGGATTGAGTTGAATGGGGTCTTGGAGTCGTACCAGAACGCGATCGCCCAAACGATGTTCTAGCAGTTTTTCGAGACGTTTGCACAATGCACTGTGAGCAGGACCTTTGGGCATTTTCTGGATAATCTGTCCGGCAATGAGTTCCACCCGTTCATCCGCTCCCAGAATCCCAATTTCTGCCATTCGATGATAGTCAGCACAGGTAATAAGCCGAAGATTAGCAGGGGAAAGGGGGGTGGCAACC
>JBFRWJ010000631.1:0-5769 GCA_051439525.1 Spirulina sp.
CTCTTGCCCTGCGGGCATAAGGTTGTAATTGTGCCAATTCTAATCCCGTGAGAATGCTCAGATTGTCCAAACTCATTCCTCGCATTAACATTTCCACGCACCAAGTGTGTCGGGCTCGGGCGATCGCGGGAATTTCTCCTTCTGTTAATTCCCCCAACCAGATTTGCCAGTGTTGTTCGATCTCTAACGCCGATAGGGGTTGCTCGCGATCGTTGAGAAACAGGGCTGAGGCTTTATCTTTGCGACTTTTGAGCCATTTGGTTAGGGGATTGTTGGTGTAAGACCCGTAACGCTTGCCTAGAATCCATTGATTGACAGGAACTTGCCGCACGCGATCGCCCATCGTCACTTGCAAAATATGTTGATTTTTATCGCAAATTTGCTGAGATTTCTGCAAGCTGGCTATTTCTGTCGGCGATAATCCCGCCCCAAAAAGAATGTAGGCGATCGCGCCTTCTTGCAGGTTGGATTTTTTGGCTTGTTGTAAGATTTGATGGACTAACGGGGTGGGCAAATCGAGAATTTCTGGGGCGATCGCCTTTGCCTCGCCTTCCTCCGATGGGGAAACCGCGTCTCGGGCAAAGAGTTCTACCAAGCGATCGAGGAAGTCTTCGCGATCGCGCCACAATTGATGAAATTCGCTGGTAAAGCCGATGGCAGCATAGCCAATAAGGGCAACGACCAATAAACTGGAGAGGCGATCGGGAGGAATTTGGCTGTGGGGCAGGGCTATGGCAAGATAGTCGGCAACGCTGCGATTGACTTCTGCCAAGCGCTTGCTGATGGCACGGCGATTTTCTTCGGGGTAGCGATCGGCTTCTCCGATCAGCGATCGGAATAGTTCCGGCATTCGCTCTAATGAATGCAAGTAACACTTTGCATACGCTTTTAAGGACGCTTCCCCGGTTCCAGATGGCTTAAACCCTTGCAGTAAAGTCTTTTCCAGATCGGCAAAGGCGGGGGATTCCTCGATAACCGCCAAGAGTAACCCGTGTTTATTGCCAAAATGACGAAAGAGAGTGACTTCGTTCACTTCTGCTAAATTGCTGATTTGTCGCGTGGTCGTGTTGCTGATTCCCTGAGAAACAAAGAGTTCTAGCGCTGCTTGGATTAAACGATATCGGGTTGATGGGGATTTGGTTGACATAAAAATGTAAGTAGGGCTTGCATTTTGCCCGGAGACTTGCTATGATGATAGCGTGCAAGCGAAACTTGCATCTTTACTCTAACACTAGCCCATCTTCAATCTGGGATTTAAAATATTTCTCTAATTAGTGCGTTAAAAAGAGAAAACGATCCCGGTCGTTTTAAGGATACTAGAATGAATTCGCAATCTCTTAAAAACACCCCCAAGGGTGTAAATTTCCTTGCCTTAAATTGGCCTCACATTTTGTTTTTTGGGGCATTTCACATTGTCGCGCTGACAGCACCTTGGTTTTTTTCGTGGAAGGCTTTAGGCGTAGCTGTGTTGCTGCACTGGTTGAGTGGAGGAATCGGTATTTGTTTGGGTTATCATCGCTTGTTGAGCCATCGCAGTTTTGTCGTTCCTCAGTGGCTCGAATACGCGATCGCTTTATGTGGAACTCTTGCCCTGCAAGGAGGGCCAATTTTCTGGGTAGGGGGACACCGACAACATCACGCTCATACCGAGGACGTTGATAAAGATCCTTATTCTGCGGAGCGAGGGTTTTGGTGGAGTCATTGGCTCTGGCTGATTTACCAGAATCCGGACACCTTTAACCAAGAAAACTACGGGAAATATGCTCCGGATTTATTACGCCAACCGTTTTATTGCTGGCTCGATCGCTATTGCGTGTTATTGCAAGTTCCTCTTGCACTGCTGCTCTATGTTTTGGGGGGTTGGTCGTTTGTCATTTACGGCATCTTCGTGCGATCGGTTGTCTTATGGCATTGTACTTGGTTTGTGAACTCAGCCACCCACACTTGGGGCTATCGCACCTTTGCTTGCGAGGATAATTCCCGCAATCTTTGGTGGGTGGCGCTTTCAACTTACGGAGAAGGCTGGCACAACAACCATCACGCTCACCCGCGATCGGCTCAATCGGGGTGGCATTGGTGGGAAATTGATGTCACTTGGCACACCATTCGGTTTCTCGATTGGTTGGGATTAGCCACAAAAGTTCGCAAGATTCCCGTTATTTCAGCAAACGGCGAATAGTGAACTGCGAATGATGCCTCCGGCTTAAGTTGGAGGCTTAAAACCCCGGTAAGCCCAAGAGTTCCCGGATTTTGTAATTGATACGCTTGTGTAGGGGGGGATGATATTCAAAATAAGTGGTTTCGGTGTAGCGATCGGCGCGATCGTGACGGATGGTAAAAGGCGGGTGTTTTAAGGGAAATTCCATCGCTTTGACCTCCAATTGACTATAGGGACTGGACTCCTGAGTGGTATGCGTCGCACCTTCAGTAAAACCCAGATAATGAATGAGATTTTCTTGGGGTAATATGGCTAAACCGCCGTGAACCCAATTGGAAAAAATCCACTGAAAATCCCAACAATCTAACTGTTTTTCATAGGTGGTATTGAAAATGTTCGTCCAGTTTTTGACAGCCTGAGTATCTTGTAAAATATCAAGGAGTAAATTTTTTTCGCGAATCTCCGGCCAAAGTTTTAAGTCAAAGTCAAAATATTTCCAAGCTCGCCGCCAACCCGCCCAGCCCCAACAATGACTATAGCGTGAAAAATAATAACTATAATCCGTTCGTTTCTGGCCAAATTGTATGTTTAAACCGCAAATTGCCATGATGCGATCGTCGTTTCTGTAATACTGTAAAAGCTCCTGACAGTAACGGAAAAAACTGGGATGAGGCAAGCAATCGTCTTCAATGATAATCGCTTCTTCAACGGTATTGAAAACCCAATCGAGTCCTGTTGCCGGACGTTTGCCACAGCCTAAATTAATATCAGAATAATCTCGATAAACCTGACAGTCCCAATCAACGTTTTCGAGAATCTCTCTAACCGCAGCGCATTTTTGATCTTCTCCCGGTTTGTCGGGACGGGGACCGTCAGCAATAAGAAAAAGAATGGGAGGTTTGGCTTGACGAATTGCCTCAAATACTTTTTCAGTCGTGTGAGGCCGATTAAAAACGATCATGGCAACAGGAGTGGTTAATTGCCAGTCATTCATTGCGACTAATCTCCGTAATTTAGATGAGAAACGCAAGCGATCGCGTTAACAACATCCCTACCTTAACCCAATCTATCCGAGCTTGGCAAATCTCCAACTCGGAGATTATGAAATTTCTCGCCGCGATCGTCGTTTATTATTCTTTCTTCATGGGTATTATCGTTCCCAGAAACCGAGCAAAAGAAGCGCTTTAGTTTGTCGCCAGAAAATGGGTCGGGTTGCCTTGAAAAATAATCCCGATAGATAAGAGGCAAAAATTTGCGAGATTACTGTAGCAATGGCTGCTCCTATTGCTCCGTAGGGTTCGATCCACAAACTATTGAGAATAATATTAACGAGAGCGCCAAAAGCTGTTGTTGCGGCGACAAATCGCGTTAAACCTTCTGTGGTCAGCCATGTCGTTCTTGCCACTCCTAAACCTACAAATATACCCGACCAAATATGAATGGTCAGAATATTAGCCGATTGTGCATATTGCACGCCATAAATAAGATTAACGATATAAGAACTCAAAAAACTAATGGGAATTGCTGCCAGATAACCGATCGCGACAACAACTCCAAAAAGTTTCTGAATGCGACCGTAATAGATTTTCTCACCTTGTTCTTTCCCTTGAACGATAGAGGGATAAGTTGAATTAATAATCGCAATGGGAACAAAATACCAGATTCCGGAAATTTTGGCGGCAGCCGCATAAAGACCGACGGATTCCAAACCGACGATATTGGCTAACATGACTTGATCGACGCTCATGTAGATAACTGTCACGATATTGGCTAAAATTAAAGGCCAGCTATCTTGTAATAAAGAACGAGCGCGATCGCGACTAAATCGCCAGGCTTGTATAAAATTGCCACTAATTTGATAGACAATTACTAAAGCAATAGAATTAAAAATCTGTTCGAGACAGAGAATAACGATAAAGATTAATAAAGGCGATTGCGCTTGAATAGCAACGATTTTAGCAACATTAATCCCAATATAAACAATATTTTTTGCCCAAACCGTATATTTAGATTGAACTTGAGATTGAAACCAAAATTCAATGACTTCTCCTGCCCGACCAAAACTAGCTGCCAAGGCAAATATCCCAATGAAAAAACGGACTTGAGGATCGTTTTGTTGGGAAACTAAAGTAAATATAATAACGGCTATTGTGGATAGGAAACTGGCAAGAAATCTTAAAAGAAAACTCGTCCCTAATGTTTCATCTTTTTGCGTTATATCGCGAGATATATCGCGGACGACAATTTGTTCTAATCCTAATTTTGCGACAACCCCAAATAGGAAAACAATGGTAGTCACGTAGTTATATAAACCAAAATTTTCCCGACCTAAATAACGGGCAACCCAAACGCCAATCAGAAGTCCGAAAAAAAGTTGGAGAATTTTTTCTCCAAATAACCAAGCTGTATTGCTAATAATTTTCCGCAAATTGGGATTTATCTTTTTTAACATTAAACTCCCGATCGCTCCTCAATAGATTAAACTTTACCCGGGGGAATTTTAAGAAAATGACTTGGAATAACTAACATCAATACTAACGCGAGTTGCCACAACAATGTACCAGAATAAAATACTGGTAACGCCCAATAATCCCGTCTCGGTTAAATTAGTAATGAGAGTATAAGTTAAGAGCAGAATCGGCAAGCCGCCATCGGGCATAGGCGCTCGACTTAAGTAGATGACTGCTTGCACAATACTAGCAATAAATGCAGCAAGAAACAAGAATAATCCTGAATAACCTAAATCAACGGCTAAATCCATGAAGCCATTGTGAGAGTGAGGGGGAACAAATTGAGTTTTTTGCACGATAACATTGGCAGCAGGATTATTCGCACCTTCCCACGGTTGCCAAAATCCATCAATTCCATATCCTAAAATTGGACGTTCGTTAATCTTATCAATAATGAGGGGCCAAAAATCAGTTCTTCCCGTCAGTGTCATATCTTTGTTTAGAGTATCGACGACAATAAATTCAAGGTTTTCAGTCACCAAAATCGTCAAACAAATACTGAGAATCATGAAGAGAATGACGGAAGTGACCGCCCATTGCATGGGCAGTGTTTTGACAAATCCTAAATAAAACCACAGTGCAGCTAAGCAAATGAATGTCACTTTTCCCGCACCGCTTCCCCCTTCATTTAAGGCAAATATCGCCATTAAAACAACGAGGAGGCAAAACGGGCGTTGCTTGGGTTTATAAAGGGATTGAATAAACCAAAGATTGGCACTGAGTGCCATGAGAAAACAAAATTGGTTTTTATGTCCGTTGATCCCAACCCATGCCCCTTCTGAAACACCGACGGAAGGTTTGAGAAATCCATAAAAAAAGGCGAGAAAAACAAGAATTAAATGAAACCATAACAGTAAAGGATATAATTCTTTCCACGTGAAACGCTTGCCCGTATAAATTGCAAAAATAGCCGTTTCGAGAATAACTAAACTGGTTCTTAAGGTTAGGGTTAAATTATTCGACCACGAGGCAGAAATGAGAATTAATAAAAAAAATAAATAAAGGAAGGGATTGCTCGCAATCAGAACGCCAAAAACATCAATAAAATCTTTTAAGGTATAGCGCAAAAGCGGAACTAATAAAAGAATTGCAATGCTATAG
>JBFRWJ010000632.1:0-14207 GCA_051439525.1 Spirulina sp.
GCGTGCAAAATAATCTTTCATCCAATTACAACTTCGTGATAATAAATTATCCAAGTCAAACCATAAAATCAGGGTGTTGTCTCCGTGTATGGCAGTGAGTGTTTTACCATCGGGACTCCAAATCATACTCCAAACTAAATGCTTATATCCTGTGAAGGTGTGGAGAAGTTCTCCATCTCGCGTCCAAACTTTGATAGTTTTGTCAGCACCCGTAGAGGTAAGAATTTTACCATCGGGGCTCCATGTTACACTCCAGACAAAATCAGTATGCCCCTTGAGAGTATGTAACAGTTCTCCATTGCGAGTCCAAATTTTGAGAGTACCGTCAGCACTTGCAGAAGCCAGCATTTTGCCATCGGAACTCCATTCTACACTCCCGACTACATTTTTATGTTTCTTGAGGGTCTTAAGAAGTTCTCCTTGGCGACTCCACAGTCTGATAGTCTTATCAGCACTTGCAGAAGCTAAAATTTTGCCATCAGGATTCCATACTATAGTATTGACTTCATCTTCATGCCCATTAAGAGTATGAAGAAGCTCTCCTTTGAGACTCCAAAGTTTGATAGTTTTATCAGCACTTGCAGAAGCTAAAATTTTGCTATCGGGACTCCATGACAATCCAAAGACTGAATCTTGATGTCCTTTAAAGGTTTTAAGTATTCCTCCTTTATGACTCCAAAGTTTTATACTATCCACACTAGCAGAAGCTAGGATCTTACCATTAGCACTCCATGCTACGCTATCGATCCGCTTTCCATGTCCTTCTAGAGTGTACAAAAGCTCTCCTTTACGACTCCAAATTTTGATAGTTTTATCCAAATTTGCAGAAGCGAGAGTTTTTCCATCAGAATTCCAATCCGCGCTAGTAACCCCATTTTGATGTCCTACGAGAGTATAGAGAGGTTCTTCATCACGACTCCAGATTTTGAGAACACTGTCCCAACTAGCAGAAGCGAGAGTTTTTCCATCAGAATTCCAATCTGTGCTAGTAACTCCATTTTGATGTCCCACGAGAGTGTAGAGAAGTTCTCCATCACGACTCCAGATTTTAACGGTTCGATCTTGGCTTGCAGAAGCCAGCATTTTGCCATCTGAATTCCAGTCCACACTCGTAATCTCATCTTGGTGTCCTCTCAAGGTGTAGAGAAGTTCTCCATCTTGGCTCCAGATTTTGATGGTTTTGTCTGCACTCCCAGACGCTAGAATTGTACCATCAGGATTCCAAGCTACACTCTCGACTGGATCTTGATGCCCTTCCAAAGCATCGAGAAGTTTTCCCTCTTGATTCCAGATTTCAATCATACCTAATCCATTTCCAGAGGCAAGGGCTTTACCATCAGGACTCCAGGCTACGCTATTAATAGAACTTTGGTTTTCTGCAAAGACAGACAAGAATTCCCCCTCGCGACTCCAAATTTTGATAACACCATCCCCACCCCCAGAAGCCAAAATTTTGCCATCAGGATTCCAAGCCACACTCTCGACTGGGTATTCATGCCCTGTGAGAGTACGGAGAAGTTCCCCCTCTCGACTCCAGATTTTGATAGTTCTATCCCAATTCCCAGAAGCCAGGATTTTGCCATCCGAACTCCACTTCACACTCAAGACTCCCGTTTGATGTTCTTCTAAGTGATTGCGTTCTTTGATTTCTGGTTCGTAAATTGCTTGCTGTAGCATAGAGATCGCCAAAATTCGATTTTCTGGTTTAATGTCTTGTTCGGCTTGTTTGACTCGAACACTGGCTTTTAAGGCTTCAAGTAAAGAGTTGAGAGAACCAGGACTTAAAGCATAATAGGCTTTTGAGGATTGACTGAGAGCAACGATTTCTTGATTTTTAGCTGCTATCGTTTGTTTTCGTGCTTCAAAAGCATAGAAAATCGCTAAACTTGCAATTCCGGTTAGTCCTACTAAACCCACAACTGCACCCATCAATGATTTTTTTAACAACTTCAACCTTGCCAATTTTTCTCTTTCCATTTTTTCTTCTGCTTGCTTCAGTTGCGCTAATAACGAGGCTCCTTGTTGTCGGCGAATCACATCAACCAAATAATCATGTACCAACTGATAGCGGTCTGCGGGTTTTTCCGGTAACAAAATCACCAATCCCGATAACACGAAAATGCTCAAAACCAGATCCAATCTCTCTAACCTATTACCGATCGCGTTAACCTTTAAACTTCTCAAGGCTTCTTCTAACTCCTGTTTTGTCTTCAGAGGACGAGTATTATTCTTCTCATCAATCAACAACGATAAAACCAAACGAGCGATTTCTTGATTGCCTTCTCCACAATCTCTCACCACAGCATCTAAATATTTTTGTACCAGTCTTTCTGTTGGCTGTTCTCCAATCTGCCGATACTGACTTAAGTTACGAATATTTTCTCGTTGTAACTGCGCTCCCGTAATTTGTAACTCAATCGGTCGCACTTCATCCAACTCCATCGCTAAATCTGCAATTAATCGGGTCTTCAAATCAGATTCCAAACGAAATCGAGAATCTTGAGTTAACTCATCAATCACCTCTCTTGCCGATCGCTTGGAAAAATTACCGATATAATAAAGAATATAGCGGTCTAGAATATCATTATTAATAATACTCAAATCCAAATGACGAGTTCCTTGTAAAATCAGATGTAGATAATCTTCTCGCAAAGACAAAATGACTTTTACAAAACGCTGACTCAAACAATCGCGAAAAAACTCAAAAAACTGTCTCTGTTGTGCCGAAGTCTTCGCCGTAAAAAAGAACTCTTCAAACTGGTCAAAAACCAGAATTGTGAGTAAATAATTGTTGCTATTGACCGTTAACTGTTCGAGAACGGCAGCAAGGGAACACTCTTCAGAAGGCAAAGTAATGGGTTTATTGTGTCTCTCTAATTCCTCAACTAATAAATACCTAAGATCGTCGATCCAATGGGTATAAACGCGAAGATTAAGCACCAAAATATCGCGATTGTCAATCCGCTTCTTTGCTCTCAATGTCGGCACTAAACCCGCTTCAATCAAAGAACTTTTTCCTACTCCCGATTGACCGTAAATAATTGTTAATTTATTTCTAGGACTAGAGATGCGATCCAGCAAGCGATTGACGTCTCCTTGACGACCCGAAACCTTAAAATTCTGCGTTTTACTCGCTTTCACTCGTCCCGCACCCACAAAAGCCGTTAACCCATATTGTTGTCGAATGGATTGATATTCAATCTTGGTTTTATAGGCATCTAAATAATGTTTATTGCTAAAATATAACTTCCGTAACTCCTTCAATAATTGCAAGAAATAATAAGGTTTCCCCTCAATGCCGATCGCAATGCTTTGCTCAACGCATTGAAAAGAGCGATCGTGTTCTCCGGTATATTCCTGCACCTGCGCCAATAAGAGCAAATAAACTGCCTTATTTTTCCGTTCTGCTAACGGCAAACTCCCAAGGGTTTCTAAGGCTAAATTAGCGCGATCGCGTGCCTCTTGCCAATCCTCTTCTTTTAAAACAACCCGCGCCAAAAATCCATAAGCACGAGCCAATTCTAGGGAATGAGAGTAAGTCTTCTGCAGAGTAACAGACTCGATCGCTAACTCTTTTAAAGACTGCCAAACTGGAAAATTAAGAAAGGCCTCTCCCAACTCATTGATAAAATTTGCAGCTAAATCTTCTCGCCGAAAGCCTTGCAACTTTTCCAAACAAGTTGTAAAATATTCCTTAGCTTGACTCCAAAAACTTTGCTGTTTCTCTTCTTCTTCTGCTTCTTCCGCTAAAGCGCGATCGCATAACCCCAAATGATATTGTAAAACGGCTTCTTTTAGCGGCGAAATCTCCTTGACATTCTGCCATAATTGTGTAGTGTTTTGATAATATGCGATCGCATCATCAATCTTATGGTTAAAATAAGTATCTCGACCACGAATAAATTCACAAACTCCCTCGATCTCCTCACTAATCTCACCTCCCAATTTCTGTAAATCTGCCAAAGCAGACTCGATTTCATTGCGATAGTTACTTCCCAAGATTTCTTCATTGGTGGGAAAGCGATCGCCGCCAACCTCTAAAATACGATTAAAAAAGGATTCGATGTTATCGTGCAGATCGGTTTGTAATGCGTCCAGAGAAATCGGTAAATTGATAGGTTTGCCAAAACTCTTAAAATCCATCGCCAGCTCTTCAAATTTAGCGATCGCGGCATCGCTCACCCAAAACACCACCGGAAACTTAAAATCCTCGACAAACTTCTCGCGTAAATTATTCGTTGACGTTAACAATTCAACAATATTTTTAACATTCTCGAACCCATAAACCATCAAAGCCGTCGGATTTTCTTCTGCAACAAACGCCTTCAACGTCCAATATAAACTCTCATCCTCGGGTTGTAATTCCATTTCAGAGATATCGCAACTCTCCCGCAACTGCTGCATCATCTCATCTCGCAACGTCCGATAATTACAGCGCACCAAAAACAAGGAAAATTGACCCCGATCCGCCTCGATCGCCCAGACCAAATCTTCAATCGTATAGGTGTCCATCTGCGAGATCCCGATCTAGAGATAATACCCAGTTTAACAAAAAAGCACGTTCGCTCTCTCTTCCTTAAATTTTCTTGACGCGATCGCTTTTCGGGAAGAAGGCGATCTCAAAAAACAGCGATCGCCTCTCCTCCAAAATTAGGATTCCGCTTCAATTTCTGCCTGTAATTGTGCCAACTCTTCCGGAGTCATCTCATCCAACCGCTTTTGCAAAACCTTATCCTCGTATTCCTTGCGCTGCTGATGGTAAGTCATATTATGGGAAAAAGCGCGGAACAGATAAGTCGAAACCCAACCCAATAACCCCCCCACTAATAGCACCTGACTCCAGATGCCCGCCGAAAAATTATTGAGTCCGGCAGCGCGTAAAATCAAATAAGCTGCCCCTCCAGTGAGAAAAATCCCAAACGTAATCGCGATCGCGTCAATTCTTCGCATATCTTTCCTTCGTGTTAAATGGCGCGTATGTTAAATGGTGCGACGCTTGGGGCGAAAATTCAAAATCGGACTCAATAGCAGTAATCCCGGAAAGAAGAAAAACACGCCAAAATACATCAACAGCCGCTCGATCGCGCTGGCAGTATACCACCGTTGATTCAGGTAAAAGTACATAAACGCCGGACCAACAACAAGGTAAAGCGCGCTCAGGGATAGATACAGGAAGGCAACCAAAAGAGTAGTTTCCATAAATTTTGCTAAGGTGTTGACGATCCGACCGAACAAAACGGCTGGCAATACTTCTGATTTATCTTACAACCTTTTTACCCTGTTGGGGAGTAACGAGTAGCGAGTCGGGAAGTTATTACCGATTACCATTACCCATTACCCATTACCCATTACCCAAATGCCCACAGAAATCGCTCAATTTGCCGACTTTACTCAAATTCGCTACGCGCAATGCTGGGAAGATGCCGATATTCTCCTCCCAGCGCTTGACATTACTCCCAATAGTTGCTGTTTGTCCATTGCTTCCGGGGGAGATAACACCCTAGCTTTGCTCTCTAAATCTCCCCAAAAAGTCATTGCCATTGACTTCAACCCCGCACAAATCGCCTGTTTGGAACTGCGCGTCGCTGCCTATCGCACCTTAACCCACCCGCAACTGTTAAAACTCATCGGCTCTATCTCTGCAATGCCGGAAGAGCGATCGCACCTATATACCCTCTGTCGTCCCCTCCTCACCCCCAATACCCGTCAGTTCTGGGATCGGCGCGATCGCGAGATTTCCCGGGGCATCGGCAGCATCGGCAAATTCGAGGGATATTTAGCCCTCTTTCGCCGCTATATTTTACCCCTCATTCACCCGCGCGATCGCATTGACCAACTGTTCCAGAAAAAATCCCTCCGAGAACGAGAAATATTTTATCGCCAACAGTGGAATAATTGGCGTTGGCGCTGCTTATTTCGCCTCTTTTTCTCTCGCTTTGTCTCGGGACGCTGGGGACGCGATCGCAGTTTCTATCGTTACGTCGAACGCGATATTTCTCACTATTTATTCCAGAGAACCGAGCGCGCGATCGTGCAACTCGATCCCGCAGAAAATCCCTATTTACAATGGATTGTCACGGGAGAACATCCCCTTGCTTTACCCTATGCGTTGCGTCCGGAAAACTTCGAGGCGATCCGCAACAATTTACATCGTTTGGAATGGCATTGCCTGGCGATCGAAGATATTCTCACCCATCAGACAGAAAACTGTATTAATTGTTACAATTTAAGCAATATTTTTGAATATATGTCGCGAGAGAATTACGAGAACTTACTCGATCGCATCATTGCCCGCAGTCCCTCGGGCAGTCGTTTAGCCTATTGGAATTTGTTTGTCAAGCGCCGGGAGAGCGATCGCTTTTCTCACAAGTTACGTCCCCTCTCCAATTTAGCCCATAAACTCTATTTAGAGGATAAAGCCTTCTTTTATCAAGCCTTCGTCATTGAAGAAGTTATCTAGGAAAAGAAGAAGGAGGAAAGGTGAATTAAACCCGATCGTACTCCCGAGCCGCTCCTTGATTTCTCGTGCGCGAAGATGATATCGTTTTCAGCAGATTCAAGACTTCCCATCACCGATTACCCATTACCCGCAACCGAAAATGAATGAAAATCCCCTCGAGATTCTCATGCCCTCTTCCGAAGTTTTGTTAAGTTTTTTGACGTTTCCTGTCATTGTCGGAATTGTTACCGTGGAAACCGTTATACGAGAAATACAAGAATCCAGTGCTGCGAGCGAAGAAATCTTTCGCGGCGATCGCTTGCCAATTTTGCCCTTTCCCGATCCCCAAGATGTAATGAATCAAGAATAACCCCCAACAAACAACAAATCCCCCCCACCCAATAAACCACAACAAATAGAGAGAAATTATGAGCTCGCTTCTCCAATCATCCCAACTCACCGTTCGCGTTCCTTCCACTTCAACCCTATTATTGCGCCATCGTCTCAAGTTGGTTGAAGACTTATGGGAATCGGTTTTGCGCTCCGAATGCGGTCAAGATTTAGTGAATTTATTGGGACAGTTGCGATCGCTGTGTTCCCCAGAAGGACAGACCACAGATCTCGAGAAATCTGCAGCCCTCGAACTGGTGGAAAAACTGGATCTCAATGAAGCCATCCGCGCCGCACGCGCCTTTGCGCTGTATTTTCAGCTCATTAATATTGTCGAACAACATTACGAACAACGAGAGCGACAACTCTCCCGCAGCGCCACTTATAAGGCTCAACGAGCCGCCCTATCCGAGACCCCAAAAAGTGCAATTGAAAATGGCTTGGAAACGGGCAATTCTCAATTAGAAAATAATGGCGTTCCCATGGGGGCCAAACAATTAGAAAAAAGCTGGCAAGAAACCAACGAAAGTCCCAAACCGCGAAGGGGGACATTTTACTGGTTATTTCCCTACCTGTACCAGCAGAATATGCCCCCCAGAAAAATTCAACACCTGTTGGATAATCTCGATATTCGCCTCGTCTTTACCGCTCATCCGACGGAGATCGTCCGCCATACCATCCGACGCAAACAGAGACGCATTTCCAGTATTTTACACCAGTTGGATCGGGCAGAAGAAGCCTATCGCGGCGTGGGGTTAACCACCTCCTGGGAAGCAGAAAGCGCCACGGAACAACTTCACGAAGAGATCCGCCTTTGGTGGCGCACGGACGAATTACATCAATTTAAACCTACGGTTTTAGATGAGGTGGATTACACCCTCCACTATTTCCAAGAAGTCCTTTTCGAGACAGTACCCGAACTTTCCGTCCGCCTCAAGCAAGCGCTTAAAAGTGCATTTCCCCATTTGCGTCCCCCTCACAAACGCTTCTGTTACTTTGGCTCTTGGGTAGGTTCCGATCGCGATGGCAATCCTTCAGTAACCTCGGAAGTCACTTGGAAAACCGCCTGTTACCAACGGGATATTGTCTTAGAAAAATACATTCATTCCGTAGACGCGCTGACCAATTTATTGAGTTTATCCCTGCATTGGAGCAATGTTCTGCCGGAATTGTTGGACTCTTTAGAACGCGATCGCGCCCATTTGTCAGGGGTTTACGATAGCCTCGCCATTCGCTACCGCCAAGAACCCTATCGCCTGAAATTAGCCTACATTCAAAAGCGCTTGGAAAACACCCGAGATCGCAATTCTCTCCTCTCCAGTGGCGATCCGAGGCAGCAACAAATCCTCGAAAATATCGACCCCAAAACCATTTATCAATCCGGGGAAGAATTTCTGGCAGAATTAAAACTGATTCAGCGCAATTTAGAAGAAACGGGATTAACCTGTCGGGACTTAGATAAACTCGTCTGTCAGGTGGAAATTTACGGCTTTCATTTGGCGCAATTAGACGTGCGTCAAGATTCTTCTCGTCACTCCGATGCCTTGACGGAAATCGCCCAATACATCCAAGCTCTGCCTCAACCTTACGACGATCTCGCAGAAAGCGATCGCCGCAATTGGTTAATTACCGAGTTACCCACTCGCCGTCCTCTCATTCCCCCAGAAGCACCATTTGAGGCAAAAACGGCGGAAACCATCGAAACTTTTCGCACGATTCAGCGCTTGCACAAAGAGTTTGGCGCGGAAATTTGTAACACTTACATCATCAGCATGAGCAATGATGTCAGCGATATTTTAGAGGTTCTTTTACTGGCCCAAGAAGCCGGACTTTACGACCCGGTGACGGGCATTTGTGGCATTAAAATCGTGCCGCTTTTTGAAACTGTAGACGATTTAAAACGCGCGCCGGAAGTCATGCGATCGTTGTTCGAGTTGGAGTTATATCGAGCAGCCCTAGCAGGGGGTTACGAAGCCCTAAAAACCCATGACGATGAACCTTTGGTAGACGGTCCCCATTCCCATCTTCCCCATTCTCAGCCCTTACAAGAAATTATGTTGGGCTATTCCGACAGTAATAAAGATTCGGGATTTCTCAGTAGTAATTGGGAGATTCATAAGGCACAAAAAGCCTTGCAAAGTTTAGCCAAAGAATACGGCATTGCCTTGCGTTTGTTCCACGGGCGTGGCGGTTCTGTGGGACGCGGAGGCGGTCCGACTTACGAGGCAATTTTAGCTCAACCCAATGCCACAATTAACGGACGGATTAAGATTACCGAACAAGGGGAAGTTTTGGCTTCTAAGTATTCTTTGCCGGATTTGGCATTGTATCACTTAGAAACGGCTTCTACGGCGGTGATTCAAGCGAGTTTATTGGGAAGCGGATTTGATGATATTCAACCTTGGAATGAAATTATGGAAGATTTGGCCACGCGAGCGCGCGGCGCCTATCGGTCTTTAGTTTACGAACAACCAGATTTTATTGATTTCTTTCTTTCGGTGACTCCCATTCCCGAAATCAGTCAATTACAGATTAGTTCTCGTCCGGCGCGACGCAAGAAAGGGAAGAAGGATTTGAGCAGTTTGCGGGCAATTCCTTGGGTGTTTAGCTGGACTCAAAGTCGCTTTTTGTTGCCGTCTTGGTATGGGGTAGGGACGGCACTGGAGAGTTTTATTGCTGAAGAACCCGAGGAAAATCTCAAATTGTTGCGCTATTTTCATATCAAGTGGCCGTTCTTTAAAATGGTGACTTCTAAGGTGGAAATGACGTTATCGAAGGCAGATTTACGCATGGCGCGCCATTACGTCCGAGAACTTTCCCCGCGAGAAGATTTGGAACGATTTGAAAAGGTTCTCTCGCAAATTGAGGCGGAATATTACCGCACCCGAGCGATGATTTTGAACATTACGGGACACAAAACTTTGTTAGATAGCGATGAAGATCTCCAGCGATCGGTTCAGTTGCGCAATGGCAATATCGTCCCTCTGGGTTTCTTACAGGTGGCGTTATTGAAGCGCTTGCGCCAGTATAGCAATGCGTCAACGGCGGGATTGATTCACTACCGTTACAGTAAGGAGGAGTTATTGCGAGGTGCTTTGTTAACCATTAACGGGATTGCTGCGGGAATGCGGAATACGGGCTGATTTTTTCAGTTAACAGTTAACAGTTATCAGTTAACAGTTAACAGTTAACAGTTAACAGTTGGAGAGATGGAGATGCGATCGGGGGGGTTTAACTCGCCCGATCTTCGTAGCTAGGGAATGCTGTATAATGAGCGATGAGCCATGACAGAAGAGAATAGCAAACCTCTGGTCTGGTTGAAGGGAGAAATTAAAACTCCACCTTTTTCAAGTAATGCTCGTATTGAAGCGGGGTTTCTACTGCGACAATTACAACAAGGCGAATTTCTATCAATGCCATTTTCTCGCCCCATGCCAAGTATTGGCGATCGCTGTCACGAGTTACGCATCAATGATGAAGACAAAACTTGGAGAATTATTTATCGGCTCGATCGAGATGCTATCGTTATTTTGGAGGTCTTCAATAAAACAACGAATAAAACACCAGATCGAGTCATCGAAAACTGTCAAAAGAGACTCAAACAATATGACGCGATCGCATAAAGGAGGATAATTGATGGATGTCGCTAAACGTCAAGGTCTTGAAAAGGCGGGTTGGCAGGTTGGGAATACTGCCGATTTTCTGCAACTGTCTCCCGAGGAAATTGCTTTTATTGACTTAAAATTCGCTTTGAGTCAACGCCTGAAGGAATTAAGATTGCAACAAAATCTTTCTCCAGAAAGACTCGCTCAAAAATTACAGTCTCCCGAAGCAAGTATTGCCCGAATTGAAGCGGGAGATCCCTCTGTTTCTCTCGATCTTATCGTTCGTGCCATGTTGTCTCTCGGAGCAACAATACAAGATATTTCTACGGCAATAATGGAAAAACAATGAGAGATTTTCTTCTTTCTTTTCTGACTAATTTCTGGGTTGAGAAAGGGGTTGCAAGCGCGCACGAATCCCCATGATGTTAGAATATCATTGTCAAGTCAATCTGTCAAGTCCAAATCGAAGCATTTTTCCTATCTTTTTGCGGTTAATCTTGAAGCGATCGCCGATTATTAAATTAGGATTTTGGATGACTGGGATGGTGGGGGAGGGATGACCTTGTCGGATGGCATCGCGATCGCGTCTTTCTTCACCTTTCCCTTTTGCTGACTGGGGTAGGGAGAGGGATTTTTTTCTTCTTCTTTTTCTGACTAATTTCTTGTTTGAGAAAGGGGCTGCAAGCGCGCACGGATTTCCATGATGTTAGAATATCATTGTCAAGTCAATCTGTCAAGTCTAAATTGAAGCATTTTTCCTATCTTTTTGCGGTTAATCTTGAAGCGATCGCCAGTTATTAAATTAGGATTTTGGATGACTGGGACGGTGGAGGGGGAATGGACTTGTCGGATGGTTTAGCGATCGCGTCTTTCTTCACCTTTCCCTTTTTCTGACTGGGGTAGGGGGAGGGATTTTTCTTCTTTCTTTTCTGACTAATTTCTGGGTTGAGAAAGGGGTCGCAGGCAGGCACAGATTCCCATGGTGTTAGAATATCATTGTCAAGTCAATCTGTCAAGTCCAAATTGAAGCATTTTCCCCATCTTTTTGCGGTTAATGTTGAAGCGATCGCCGGTCATTCAATTAGGATTTTGGATGACTGGGAAGATCCGGGGGTATGGTGTTGTCGGATGGTTTAGCGATCGCGTCTTTCTTCATCTTTCCCTTTTTCTGACTGGGGTAGGGAGAGGGATTTTCTTCTTTCTTTTCTGACTAATTTCTGGGTTGAGAAAGGAGCTGCAAGCGCGCACGGATTCCCATGATGTTAGAATATCATTGTCAAGTCAATCTGTCAAGTCCAAATCGAAGCATTTTCCCCATTTTTTTGCGACTCATAGTAATAGGGAACGTGCATCTTACTCGTAATATCGCGTACAATGCGAGTAGGTTGGGTTGCGCGAAGCAAAACCCAACACAAACCCCAAAACCCACCCATTGAGCAAACTCGGGCTTCGTTGACCCCAAACAACATGAGCGAAGAATTAATTACTAAAATTTACAATGCCTTTAATCCTTATCCTCTGACCTTGAAGGAAGCGGATCGGAAATTGTATGTAGACTGTGAGGAAGTGCGGGGAGAAGAAAATATAATTCGACAGTTGGGGAAGAAAATTATCACCTCAAATACGAACACGTATCAACTCTATGCGGGACATCGAGGCGGTGGAAAAACAACAGAACTCTATCGATTGCAGCGCAAGTTAGAAGAAAAAGGCTGTTTTGTGGTTTATTTTGCAGCCGATTTGGATTTAGATGTCAATGACGTTCAATACACCGATATTTTGTTAGCTTGTACTCGTTCTATTTTAGAAGGTCTCAAGGATTATGCCAAGACCGAGCGTCTTGCAGAATGGTTGCGCGATCGCTGGGATTCTCTCAAAGATTTGGCTCTTTCGGAAATTAAGATTGAAAATTCAAGTCTAGATTTACAGATTCCCCTGTTTGGCAAATTGACGACCACTTTAAAAAATGTTCCCAGTCGTCGAGAAATCATTAGAAAACAAATTGATATTCATCTGCCTTCTCTGATTGATTCTCTCAATCAATTTATTCAGGAGGGGAAGAAAAATTTACCTAACGGAAAAACTAAAATTGTTGCGATCGTCGATAACTTGGATCGGATTCCTCCCACAACGATTAATGAAAAAGAAGGGAAAACCAATCACGATGAAATCTTTATCGATCGCAGCAATCTTTTACAAAAGTTAGATTGTCACGTGATTTATACAATTCCGATTTCTTTCGTTCATTCTCGCAAAGCCAATATCGCGGCGGATCTCTATGGTTTTCCAGAGGTTTTGCCTATGATTAAGGTACGCGATCGCAGTAACCATATACACCCCCTCGGACTGGAAAAATTGCAGGATATTCTCTCCAAACGCATCCAGCAATTTAATGCGGCGCAAGGTTTAATTTTAGAACGAGATATCTTTGAAAATGAGGAGATTATGAACAAACTGTGCGAGATGACGGGGGGACAAGTGCGCGAGTTAATGCACTTTATGCAGATGGTACTGGATTGGACGGACGAGTTACCCATTCGCGAGAAGGCGGTTAAGCGAACTCTCTCTCAATATCGCAATAATTATCACAATACCGTCGATGAAAAAGATTGGATTAAGTTAGCAGAAGTATCGCAAAATAAACAAATTGTCCACGCACAAGATTATCGCAATTTATTGTTTAGTCGCTGTATTTTGGAGTATGCGGAGTTAACCCCTGATGAGGAGGTTAAAAAATGGTATGATGTCCACCCTTTATTAAAGGAAACAGAAGATTTTCAAGAGGCTTTAGAACGGTTTAAGAAGAATGAATCAAAAAAGAATTGACTCGCAAGGAAGATTTGATAATGAGGAAGAGGAAACCTATCAAGCGTTGAGAAGGGGACTTCAGCGCAAAAGTGGGTTTGGGTTATTTTTTGTGCGCTGTATTCCTGCGAATGTGGCAACAATTGTCGGGCGAATTCGAGAGGATATTCCCAATCGAAAGGTGGAATTATTGAATTTAGAAGGCGAGATCGAGCATTTTTACGATTTTGTCAGGGAAAATCTGGATTATGACAATATTGATATTCTCTTTGTGACGGGAATTGAAAAATCGTTAATTGACTATATTAAACCGGGAATTGGCGGTGAGGGAGACTATTATAATATGGACACCGTACCGCAGATTTTAGGACATTTTAATCTCTATCGCGAAACTTTGAGAAAGGATTTTAAGATCGAGTTTGTCTTTATTTTACCCCTCTTTGCTTACAAATATTTTATTCGCCGCGCCCCCGATTTTTTTGATTGGCATTCGGGGATTGTTGAGTTTAATACGGACAGTGAAAAACTGGAACGAGTTGCTGCTCGAGTTATCGCAGAAGGAGACTATAAAAAATATCTGAGTTGGTCCGATCGCGATCGCAAACAAAAAATTTTTGAGTTGAAAGATTTAATTGGGGAAGCGAATCAAACGGAAGAAAATAAGTTGAGCTTATTTTTGGAATTGGGCAATATACTGGTTGCCGATCGCCAATATGAAGAAGCGATCGCCTCCTATGACAAAGCGGTGGAAATTAACCCCAATTATGATGCAGCATGGTATAACCGAGGGGTTGCTTTGTATAATTTAGGAAGATACGAAGAAGCGATCGCCTCCTATGACAAAGCGGTGGAAATTAACCCCAATTATGATGCAGCATGGTATAACCGAGGGAATGCATGGCTCTAATAAACAACTTACGAAGAAGACATGCACACCAATGTCTAGAACTAGGAGGTAGACCACAAAT
>JBFRWJ010000633.1:0-9912 GCA_051439525.1 Spirulina sp.
GTTAAAACCCTTGCGCTCGCGCCTGCTTTATAATTTGAGGGGACAAACTTGGCTCTCTTATCCCGTCAATGAGTCGGATATGCAGCAGCGTTTGGGGATGGTTAAACCCATTGCCGTCCATCTGGTAGATGATGGGGGACAATTAGAAAGTATTATCGCTCGGGTTGATGGCAGGATCTGCTGGTTTGAGGAAAGCGATCGCCGTGCCGATCCCCAAGTGGGGGAACAAATGCGAGAGGCATTACGCCAAGAAACGCCCCCAGAACGCCTCCATTTTGCGGGAATGACTCCGGAGATGCAAACCGCCTACGATATCGCTTGGCAGCGCACGGAAGCGGGACAGCGGCAAATGCAGCATCGCCGACAAGTACGAGAACAGAGACAAAATCGTCAAAGACCCCGCGATCGCCGACGAGAACGCCAGCAAGTTCGCCAAGTCGAACGATACGAGGACGATCGCGATCGCCAGCAAGTCCTAGAAGTCAGACCCGATCGGAGATCCTCTCGCCAAAGAGCCAGCGATCGCCGTCGGGAACAACGGGATGAAAATCGCTTGCGAGAAGCCCTGCAACAAGGAGGAGGGCAATTACAGAATTATCGCGATCGCGGCGACTACTGGCAAGTAGAATGGAGAACCGCCGACGGTCATTTACACAGTTCTGCGATTGACAAAATCGATTTAACCGTCGTCAGTTCCGGAGTCTGTTTGAGCGGACGCGATCGCGATTTTGACTTACAATCTCTCGTTGGGGTCATGCGTTATGAAGGCTGAGTATGGCTTCTCTGAAGAAGTTGCGAGGCGATGAATTTGACTTACATAGAATTTTGTTATATGGAAAAAGGACAAACGCTCTGGAAAGCCGATGAAGGCTGGCAATTGCCAGAATTTCCCGAACCCCAAGACGGGTATTATTCTCTGGGGATCGATCCTAGCCTAACCCCGTATCCCTTCCCGCTCCATCGCAAAATCCACGAAGCGGGATATTCTTGCGAATTGCGGGTTTATCGAGGTTTGAAGACAGAAAGTTCCCAAGCAATGGATGGCATATCTTGGGAGTATATCGGTCAATTTACCCGGAGCGATCGCACCCCCATCAATGCCCTCTCGCAAATGGGAATCCCCCGAGATGCGATCGTCGCCTTGGGTCTCGACACCCCTGAAGAAATTGCCGCTAGATTGCCCCGAGACGAACAAGATGCCCTGCGTCTCCCCATAGAAGAACTTGGCTTCGCAGTCAGAGACCCCCGTTAAATGCTTCGCATTCTAACGGGAGCTTGGGGAAACCTAAGCTCCCAATCTGACCAGTCTAAGTTCCTTGAGAACTACGTTTCGCCGCTTCTTTGATGGGAATATAATCTTACCTGAGTGTCGCCAGAAGCCTCTATCAATTATCAACCAAAGTCACGGAAGAGGAAGGAAGTTGAATATGAGAGTTTTTCTGTAACCACGTTCTTGCTATTACGTCAGCCTCTTGGGGACGGGCAAACAAATATCCCTGCCCCATTTCACAGCCTAATTGTTGCAGTTGTTGCAGTTGTTGCTGGGTTTCTATTCCTTCTGCGACTACATCCATACCCAAGCTATGGGCAACATTCACAATTGTTTCAACGATCTTCATCTGTTTGCCATGGTTGGCATGACATTGGACGAAAGATTTATCAATTTTCAGCGTATCAAAGGGAAAACTGTGGAGATAGCTCAGAGAAGAATAACCCGTGCCAAAATCGTCGATGCTAATTTGGATCTGTCGCTGCTGCCATTGCTCAAATAGATCCCCGATCGCTTTATTCTGCTCGATTAAAATCCTTTCGGTAATTTCTAATTTTAAGCAATGGGGAGGTAATTCGGTTTCTTGGAGAATGCGATCGATGACTTGCAGTAAATTATGCTGAAATTGTCGGCCGGACAAATTAACACTCATTTTGAGAGCATTGGCTGATTTGTACTTTTGTTGCCAAACCTGCATTTGACGACAGGCTTCCAACAGAATCCAGCGTTCTAAGGGGATGATTAAGCTCGTTTCTTCGGCTAAACTAATAAATTCAGAGGGCGGGATCGTTCCCATTTGCGGATGATACCAACGCACTAAGGCTTCAAAACCCACCAGTTGCTGAGTTTCTAGGGAGAGAATGGGTTGATAGTGTAGTTGAAACTCTCGATTTTCTAATGCGGTTCTTAAATTGGTCTCGAGATACAATGTTCTGACAGCTTGCTCGTGCATGGTGAGATCGAAGAGACAAAAACAATTGCGTCCTTGTTTCTTGGCTTTATACATAGCATTATCCGCATCTCGGAGAATTTCCTCGCTGTGTTCGTAGCGATCGCTACTGGGGGCAATACCAACACTTGCAGTGATGAAAAACTCGCGATCTCGAATCGCAAGAGGCAACTGAACTTGCTCGAGAATGGCTTCAGTCATCTCAAAAATTTGCTGTCGGGATTGTAGGTTATTCAATAAAACAACAAACTCATCACCTCCCAAGCGAGCAACGATTCCCAAAGTCCGAACGGCTTGCTGGAGACGTTGGGCAATTTCTAATAAGAGAAGATCGCCAAATCGATGTCCTAAACTATCGTTAATGACTTTGAAGCGATCTAAATCGATAAATAAAACCGCAAAGGTATAACTGGTATCGCTTTTAATGCTTTGCAGACAGCGATCGATTTGCTGTATGAGGAAAGAGCGATTGGGCAACTGAGTGAGAGCGTCATGAAATGCTCTATGCTGAAGTTGAGCTTCAAACTGTTTGCGTTCGGTAATATCGATCGCTAACCCTTCAATCACAATTTCATCCCCTTCGATCCGTCTCCCCACTGAAATATCGTAGAACCAATGCCAATTGCCGCGAGCGTCCCGAATCCGATATTCAATCTCGAAATCGCCTCCATCCACAAAATTCTGAATGACTCGATCGACTCGGGGCAAATCCTCTGGGTGGATCGAGTCATGCCAGAGTTGCGGATGTTGATAAAGATATTCTGGAGAATAGCCTAAATAAACTTGAATTTGGGAAGAATAGTAAATTCCTCCCTTGCGATTGGAGTAGGAGTAAATAAGGGCAGGCGATCGCTCCACCAAACGCTCGTAACGGGTTTTACTTCTGACGAGGGACTCTTCGATTAACTTGCGTTCTTGAATTTCTCGAGTTAACTTATCGTGGCTCTTTGTTAATGCTAGAGTTCGTGCTTCGACTTTTGCCTCTAATTGACCATTAAGTTCGCGAATCTCTGTTTCACTGGCTCGTAATTCTATCAAAGTTCTGTAAGTTTTGGGGAGCAGTTGACTGATGAGTCGAGATAATCCGATAACGATTAAACTCACTCCCGCTAAGCTCACAAGCCAGCTTCCATTCAGATGGAGATCTCGCATGACCTGCATGGCATAGGTCTGAGATGTCAAGGGAGGCAGGACAAACATCGTCAACAGATCGGCCAGATGAAAAAGACTAACAAAGAGCAAACCAGAAAGAATCGCCAAAACGGCCCGTTCTAACTCCAATTTTTTCAGCAATTTGTTGTATTTTTTAAAAACAATAATAGAGTAGATAGATAGACCAATAATCATGAGATCGATTATGGTCATGAGAACAATAGAATTCCAGATCATGAGTTTTACCGAATGGGGTTGATTTGCTGCAATTGCATATACCGCACGTCTTTCGGATTTTCTTGCCGGGTCATTCCGGTTTAAAAGTCGATCGCCTTGACATCTATCATACTCAATTTGTTTTTTTAAGCACGAAAGCGGAGTCTGACATTAAACTGTCGGGACGTTCATCGATTGAACGTCCCGACAAGAGGTTCTCTTCATTATTCATAGAACAAAATTAATTGAATTTTGCTCCTTTGAAGTTGGCGCCCGTTACATTGGCTCCGGTTAAATCGGCACTTTTCAGATTTGCTCCCCTGAGATCGGCATGACTGAGATCGGCATTTTTTAAGTCAGCACCTCTGAGATCGGCTTTGGTTAAATTGGCTCCCCGTAAATTCGCATTTCTTAAGTCTTTACTGCGCAGATCGGCCCCACTCCAATTGCATCCCGGACATTCATAAATTTTACCAATGGGTTTGGGATTTTTCGGTTGGGAAAGACCGATCGCGGGAGGCATTTCAGTCGGTGCGATCGGGACGACGGGAGGACGCGCTAAAATACTGGCTAAAATTCCCATAACCACTCCTCCTGTGGTTAAGGTTAAGCCCGGTTGTAAGAACCGTGGAATAGCGAGATTAAACGCAGGTTTTGACGCGATCGCTTGCAATTTCGCCAAAGCCGTCTTTGCATCGGCATAGCGATCGCTCGGGGAAGTTGCCGTCATCTTCTCCAACCAACGCAGGAAGCGAGGATGCACTTGAGGCAATAAGGACTTTAAGTTAAGGCGATTATGACGATCGAATAGAGTGTTTACTCGGGACGATCGCGTCCCCGTTAACAAACAAATTAATGTTACCCCCAAACTATACAAATCCGAGGCTTTACTCGGGGGACGATTTAAAATTTGTTCTGGGGCCATAAAGCCCAAGGTTCCTTTGATGGTACTATGGGCGTTAATATCCTCGCGATCGGGGCGTGCAAAGCCAAAATCAACTAAGTAAACTCGAGTTGGATTTTGCGGATCGATGAGTAGATTTTCCGGCTTGATATCGCGATGAAAAATGGGTGGTTTTTGTGCTTGCAGGTAAACTAAAACGTCCAAAATCGAAAGGGCAATTTTTTGGACTTCTTGGGGAGGAATGGGAAACGCGATCGCCAAGGGATGAGCGGGTTTATATTCTTGCACCAAACAAAACCCATCTTCAGTTTCAAAAGAATCGAGATACTTGGGAATTTGGGGATGATTCAAACCCTGCAAAATCTCAATTTCTCGTTCGTGAGCCTCATAATCCAACCACGTTGTTCCCAACTTGGCAAATTGAAACTGTTTGAGCGCAACTGGGGTTTCCGTGGGGATATGTCGAGCCAAATAAGTGACTCGTCCTCCCAGCTTATTTTCACCTAACGGTTTTTCAAGTTCATAACCGCGATCGGCAAACTGCATTTTGGTTATTTGTTGTTGGTTATTTGTTGTTGGTTGTTGATTCATTGTTAATTTTTCATTACTAATTTTTATTCATGTAGGCAGATGTCAGGATTGTTCTTTGTTCAAAGAAATGTAAATAACTTCTTTTTCCTTCTACATCTCACTTCCTCACTTCTTCGCTAATTTTTGGCTGGCTCGAACCAAACGAATAAACTCGGCTCGATAGCCTTCGAGATCCACCCCTTGAGACTCTCGTGCTAATTTTAGCACTTGTTCAAAGCTCGCTTGTCCTTTCTGGGGAGAATCCCGCAAAACCATACCAAAACCAGCCACAGCCGCCGAGAATTTAAAGTTTTCTGAAGTTTCGTTAAAAGGCTTTTCGGTATCCGCGACGGGATAGGCAATTAACTGAGACGTATCGCTGTCGGGTTGTTTGTAACGCAATTTAACTTCTAGCAATTCATCGGAATTGGTTGTTTCACTATTCTGATATTTCGAGGGGTCGATATCCGGGAGTTTAACCTCTGTTTCGACACCGACGGGAACAATTTCATAAAGTGCCGTGACGCTATGTCCAGCTCCTAATTCTCCCGCATCTTTGGTATCGTCGTTAAAATCTTCATCTTGCAAGCGTCGATTTTCGTAACCGATGAGACGGTATGCCTTCACTTTAGCGGGATTAAAATCAACTTGAATTTTCACATCTTTGGCAATGGTGAGTAAGGTTGCTCCCATTTCCTTAACGAGAACTTTCTTCGCTTCCAGTTCGTTATCGATATAGGCATAGTTGCCATTCCCCTTATCGGCAAGTTTCTCCATTTTGGCATCTTGCAAATTTCCCGTGCCAAAACCCAAAATGGTGAGAAAGATCCCATCCTCTCGCTTCTCTTCAATGAGTTTCACCAATTCTGTATCGCTGCTAATTCCCACATTAAAATCCCCATCTGTCGCCAGAATTATGCGGTTATTTCCCGATTGATTAAAATTATCTTTGGCGAGTTGATAAGCGAGTTTAATGCCTGCTCCTCCTGCTGTCGAACCGCCTGCATTCAAGCGATCGATCGCGTCTAAAATAACATCTTTGCGATTGCCAGAGGTGGGGGGTAAAATAACGCCTGCTGCTCCAGCATAAACCACGATACTTACTTTATCTTCGGGTCTCATTTCTCCCACTAATAGCTTAAATGCAGATTTTAGCAAAGGGAGTTTATTGCGGTCTTGCATCGATCCGGAAACATCAATCAAAAAGACGAGATTGCTCGGGGGTAAATCTTCTGTCGCGATCTTTTTCCCTTGGATGCCAATATGAACGAGTTGGTGTTGGGGATGCCACGGCGATCGCGATACTTCCGTCGCGATCGCAAAAGGTTCGTTGCCTCGCGGTTGCGGATATTCGTAATGAAAATAGTTTATTAATTCTTCAATTCTAACGGCATCTTTGGGAGGCGTTTGACCGTTGTTAATAAAGCGGCGAATATTGCTGTAAGATGCCGTATCGACATCAATAGAAAATGTCGAAAAGGGATTATTGGCTGCCAGTTTAAAGCCTGTTTCTTCAATGCGATCGTATGTTTCAGTATTTTCTCTTTCGGGAAGTGTATGATCTTGAGAACCTTGAGGACGATGAGTAGGAGTGAGGGGTTGGTTGACAACTCGAGAACCTTGCTCGACAAGGAGTTCTTGAGATTCTTCCGAGATTATTTCTCTTTTTTCTAAAGCTGTGCGATCGCTAGTGCTTCTTCCGCTTTCTGGTGGTGCATCACAGGAGATCGCTAACTGTCCGACAAGAGTTAAAAGACTGAGATAAGCGATCGCTTTGGTTCGTTTGTTCATCATCTTCCCCCAACAGAAATTGTTTGCCAACTCTAGGATAGAGCGATCGCGATGGCGATCGCTCTCCGTTGCAGTTTTTGATACAGCAGCGAGATCGGCAATTTCCCGGCAATTATTTAAAGTTTTGTCAATAAGTACCGCAATCTCTAGAGTTAGGCGGTATCTTGGGGTTTAAAAGTTTTCCAACAGTCCGCGATCGCCCATTTCACCAACCCATAAGATTTTTCGATTCCCAAGGAGGAAAAATGTCCAATTCGAGTACTTCCCCTGCTAAACCTCGCCGTTTTAACATTCCTTTTTTACTCGATCTCGTTATCGTTTCCGATCCCGAACAAATCAAAAAAATCGAGACTTCCGGTGCTGTCGATCGCGTTCACGCTTATGAAACGACCGATCTCCCTTGGTGGGTTAAACTGTATTTTAAATCAACAAAATTTCACGATGATAAGCGAGATCTGTGGTTTTTACCTTTTGAAAAAGTTTCTAATTCAACGTATCAAAAGCGGCGAGATTATCTACACGAGCAAGTCGCAACAGGTTATAGTAAAGAAGATATCAAAAATATTGCCGAACTATTAAACCAAGACACTAGCGATGAAACTTTGGCTCATGCCATGGTACAAATCGTAAATCATCGCTTTTTTGAGAAAGAAGTCCCCCAAAATATTACCAAAACCTCAAAAGATACCGTACAAAGTATTGGCGAGGCGATCTGTCCGTGGAAATATATTAAAGGCAGACAATCTCAGCAAAAAATCATGGATTACTGCGAGCAAAATCTTCCCAAAGATGTGCATATTCTCGATGTCGGTCACAATATTGGCGAAGTCGTACAAGCAACCGCCGGAGCCTTGAGAACCTTAAAAGAGAATTTAGATAAACCCGTTGAAGAAATCTTTACCTTAAATGCACCCACGCCGCAAGTCCTGCGCATCGCCGTCCAAGAATCAACTTTTGATGGTTTGTTATCTTCTCCCATTACGCCCCAAAAAACCATGTTAATATTAAAAATTGGCGAAGCGGCTGCGACCACTAAAGATATTTCTTTTACTTTTGGGACGGGAAGAGCAGAACGCGCTTGCGTTTTTCAGGAATTTTTTCTGGCTTTTATGAAGGATTTACAAGAAGAATTAAAAAGTTAAAATGTCGAGTAACTGTAGGTTGCGATTTTCTCAGAAGGTTGGGTTACGCTATCGCTAACCCAACCGACAAGATGACTGAATTTAACGTCCGGAAACACCGACTTTGCGCCAAGGTGCAAAGGCATTTTGTACGCCGTGTAAGGTGGGAGCAAGACTGGGATAATGACGCAATAATACGTCAATCATGCTATTGCGATCGATCCAGTCGAGTCCGAATTTCGTGTAGACTTCCGCCGTATAATCTTTGGTAAAGAAGCGATCGCTCTTTAAGCGTCGGGATGCCATCAAAACAAAGATGCGGAATGCCGTATCGCTAAACCCAAATCCCTCGGGCAAGTCTTCGGCAAACATACCCACCATCAAATCCACCAAATCGATATTATTGTGGTAGATTTCTTTTAATTCTTTGACCCAAACCGGATTGCTGGTAATCTCTTCAAAAGAGTTCACCCGTCCGCGTCCGATCAGTTCTCGGAAACGATTGTAACGCGGTACCCCCCGCTCGCGATCGCGGAGAATATCCACCGCTCCGAGATCGAGGACTTCCCCGTTATCCCGCACGAGATTGAGTAAAAAGTGAGGGTAATTGTGTAAAGTAATCGCACCGGGGTGAGAAATGCCGAGGGAATAAAAGAGATTGGTCACCCCTAACTCTTCCACTAAGGCGCGGGTGCGCTTCTCCGAAACTTCAAACAGGTTTTTCTCTAAGGTTTTAGAACCATTTTCGAGACTGTAAAACTCAAACACATCGGGGATGAGAGGGTGCAGGCGATACACCGAAACAAATTCTTCGGTCAGATAGTAGGGAGCAGTATGGTGATCCGTAGGGGAGCCGATAATGCCGCTCAAGATTTCCCCATCTCCCACCCGTCCCACGAGATTTTTGAGATGCTGGCCTAAAATCCCCCACCAGTTCGCATCCATGGCAATTTGTAAGGCAGGATGGGAGAGAATACCAGGCGTCCATTCAACGGTATGAATTTTCGCCATTAACGCCGCATTAATCAAACGGGCGCGATCGAAGAGCTCGTCGTCCCCCCAGTCCGGATATTGCTCCTTAAGGCGATCGCAGAGCAAGTTATGTTCTTTGACAAAGAGGGTATGCAGCAGGCTCAACCCCACCCACCAGTTATCATTAAATCCCGTCAGATCGAGATTCTTCTCTGTATCGAGAGGGAGCAGGCCATCGTCGCCAAACTTTAACTTCCCATCAACGTGAGAACGCAAGCGATCGACGGTTTCCGCATCGCTGCCGTAAATTTGTGAGCTATCCCACCAGTGACTCACTTCATTGATAAAGGTGGGAGGATTCGCCCCATCTCCCTCGCGACTGGTATCGGTGAGGGTCTTTTTAATGGCGAGAGGACGATGTTCCTCGGGCCAGGGATCCCCTTCCGGCAGGGGAATTTCAATGGTATCGTCGGGATTGTTGTCTCCATGAAAAAACCAGCCGTGATTTTGAAATTGAATCCATGCCGCCGCTAACACGTTTAACGTCGTCGCCGGAATGAATTCATCTCGTTTGAGTAAGGTTTGGCTGATAACGCGGGGATTGGGTTCGAGGAGATTTTCGGTATCGGGATAGACATCTTGCACCGGAACATTGCGCCCGAAGCGGGTTCCCGTCATGCCCATTTCGGGATGTTCGAGATCGTTATAACTGCCATCGGGACTTCTAGCCGCTTTATAGCGATCGCTCTCATCTTTCTGGGGTTGGGGCAGTTGCGACTTATCGGTAAATTGAGAGGTATCGTGCAGATTGTTTTGACGTAATTCTTTGCGAAATTTCGATAATTTTAGAACAGCGAATATGGTGGGTAGACGATGCCAAGGTTTTTTGCCCATGGTTTTAATTCCTAGTCGCGTTGGTCAATTTAAGCGATTGAGAAAACAAGAGAAATAGTTTCTATCTTATTGT
>JBFRWJ010000634.1:0-4164 GCA_051439525.1 Spirulina sp.
TGCAACTGAGAGCGATGGGTAGATGAAGGGTGCGCTCGAATTCTCCATACCGGCAGTCTGCCTCAAAGAAGCCCCGACTGTCGGTGTTTTGCTGATACGGACGCTTTCCTTGAATCGTGACGATGTCACGAGTCACTCCGATATCGACATCTTGAGGATTGACCCCCGGAAGTAACACGCGCAACACGAGGCGATCGCGAAAATTCTCTAATTCGACGGGAGGAGTCCAAGGCGTTTCTCCTTCGTTGCGTCCCTTTCTAGCGCTCTCATTGCGATACAGTTGATTCATCTGATGGCGCAGGGCAGACAAATCGGGATAGGAATAACGGTTTCTTAACATTACTTAATTCTCCAGAGGGTTGCAAGGAATGCGATCGCTCGCATCTTCATCATCCCCCGAGGGACAACTCCTCGCCATTGGGGGAAACCGTCAGAAACAGCCGAGTTTTCCAAACTTTGAGGAGAACGGATCCCTCGCCTCTTTTTCGGGAATTGGTATCATTGATTACCAATTTTCCCCTTCTCCTCGGGAAAGTGTTACAGAATTTAAAGGTTCTGTCATCTTTTATCAGTGAAGATTAATCGCTAAGGTACACTTACCTTTGAGTAAAAATTCATTAAGAGAACACCTGCTAAGGAGCGAATATCTCAATGTCTCATAGCGTAAAAATTTACGACACCTGTATTGGCTGCACTCAATGCGTTCGAGCTTGTCCTCTCGACGTTTTAGAAATGGTTCCTTGGGACGGTTGTAAAGCCTCTCAAATTGCTTCTTCTCCTCGCACCGAAGATTGCGTGGGTTGCAAGCGATGCGAAACGGCTTGTCCGACTGACTTCCTGAGCATCCGCGTTTATCTCGGAGCAGAAACCACCCGCAGCATGGGCTTGGCTTACTAAATCAGTTGACAAAATGCACAAAAAGTGGTAAGAATTCCTCGCAATCAGCGAAGGAAGACTTGCCACTCCTTTTTTATGGGCGATCGCGTCTGGCCTTTTCCCAGCCTGTTAAAATTGGGAATCGCGATCGCGTGTCTTCTCTGGATTTACTGGCATCATCAATGGTCTCTCAATTTCTTCAGCACCAATTACCCGATCTGTACGATCGCGATTATTATCTCTGGTTACAAGCAACGGTAAACCATCTTCAGGACAAGAATTTTGCCCAATTGGATATCGAAAACCTAATTGAAGAAATTGAAAGTATGGGGAAACGAGAAAAAAGAGCCGTTGAAAGTAATCTCGTTATCGTGTTACTCCACCTCTTAAAATGGAACTATCAACCAGAATTGCGATCGCGTAGTTGGAAAGCAACCGTTAGAGAACATCGCCGTCGTCTGCGCAAGGATTTACAAGAGAGTCCAAGTTTGAAAAATTATCTACAAGAAGTCTTTGCAGAATGCTATCAGGACGCACGAGAAGCAGCAGCCGATGAAACGGGATTGTCTTTAAATCATTTCCCGATCGAGTCTCCTTTCAGTCCCGATGATGCTTTACACCCCAATTACTTGGATGAGGACTCTGAATCAGAGTAACTGAGAGTGTCTTGCGCTTTCCTACTTCTGATTTGATTCGATCGGAGAATTTAGAGCGCGATCGCCAAATCCGAGGGACAATAGAGAAAGCGTTTTAGGGAGTAACAATGGCAAATTCAGAGCATTTGGAGATGTTAGCTAAAGGCGTTGAGGTTTGGAATGAGTGGAGAGAGGAGAACCTAGAAATGCAGCCTGACTTCCAAGACTCCGATCTCAAAGGTTTCAACTTCAAAGATGCCGATCTCAGCGAAGCCGACTTCAGAGGTTCCAACCTCAGCGAAGCCGATCTCAGGAGAGCCGATCTCAGCGAAGCCGATCTCAGAGGTGCCAATCTCAGCGAAGCCGATCTCAGAGGTGCCAAACTCATTTATGCTAATCTCAGTGATACCAATCTCACCGCAGCAAATCTCAGTAGAACCGATCTTGTTAGAGTTCAGGCTCTGAAAACAAATTTCCAAAATGCCAATTTGACAGGAGCTTGCATTACAGATTGGTATATTAACAGCGAGACTCAATTTGATAATGTTGTTTGTGAATATATCTATCTACAATTTACTTACCAAGATAACAAAATCGTTTTTACCGATCGCAGACCTCGCAATCCCAACAAGGTTGTTACGCCAAAAGATCTCGCTCAATTCATCCAACCCTCCCGGGAAACTCTCGATCTTATTTTCAAGGAGGGGATTGATTGGAATGCCTTTTTAACCGCGTTTCAAAGCCTGCAAATGGAACGCGATCGCGCAGAACTTTCTCTCCAAGGAATTGAGAAAAAACGCGATGGTTCTTTTCTTGTCAGAGTGGACGCTCCCGACAATACGGACAAAAGTGAGGTAGAGAAATCTTTTCAATCTAAATACGATAGAGAATTGCAGCAACTCGAGGCAGGATATCGGGAGAAATGGCAGATTAAAGAGGAGCAAATCGAAATCTACAAACAGCAAAATACTAATCTAACAGATATCGTGAAACTATTGGCAGCCCGAGACATTCGCACGGTTAGAACTGATTAAGAAGGATGGACGATCGCGATCGCTTTACTCTGACTATAAATCCTCAGATAAAAGTGAATCCCGTGCAATATGTCTAACTCTGGAAATTACAACGGAATCATCGATAACACGAAAAATAATCCGATGTTGTTTGTAGAGGAGTTGACGAATTTCTAAGCCGATTTCTGCACTCTCACGAGCAAGAGGACAACGATTGGGAAATTTTTCTAAACTACGGATTGCATCCAGTATCCCCCAATACCATTCCTCTACTATTTCCGGATAATTTTCTGTCATCCAGATTAATATATTTTCGATGTCTTGCAAAGCAGAGGGAGAGATTTCAACGCGAAAAACCATATTTGTTTCCTAATTCTTCTAATGCAGGAATTGCGGGTTTTCCTTTTCCTTCTTCAATCTCTTGAAATCCTTGACGAATAGCGGCGACGGATTCTGCATATTCAAGGCGATCTAATAGTTTTTGATAAGCACGAGCATCTTGTACGATTGCTTCTGCTTTACCATTTACCGTGAGAACAATCGGTTTTTGGGATTCTTTGGCACGCTGAAGATAGCTTTTTGCATTACGCTGAAAGTCAGTGAGAGAGTGAATTTCGTTGAGGTCAATCATCACAAGACAGGGAATAAACATTTAATTTCATGCTATCGCGATCGCGCTAAGTTGTCAAGAAAAAGACAAAAGCTCTCTCTCTTATCCAAGATAACGGTTAAAATGGATTGACGATAGCGATCGCTGCTTAAAAATAATTCGTCATTCCTTAAAGAATCGATCGGGATAAAATCTCAAATCAAAATACAACTTTAGAGAATTGCGATCGCGATGAATTCGCTGTTTTTGAGTTCGTCGGAATGCAGGAGAACCCGTTGCAAACAAGTGCTGAAATATTGTATTTCATAGTTTGGGGCAAGTTCTTGCCGGAGTTTTTGCCATAGCTCAATGCCTTGACGTTCAAAATCAATTTTATCTTTTTCGCTGGCAAAACCAGATGAGGCAGGATCGTCCCAATTTAAAATAGCATCATAACAGTCTTGCCAGTTTTGTAATTGTTGAATGGTTTCAGGACTGAGAGGAAGAGTTTTGGGGTCAATGTCGCCAATATTATCGCGATCGAGTCCCCATAATGGATGAGAGAAATAATCGGGCATGAGTTTGAGCGATCGCTTCATTGTTCTTTACCTTAATTTGTTAGCGAATAGAGCGAGGATTAGCACAGACAATATAACTATTTTTACTTAATCGCTTTATTTTTTGTACCTTAGATAATATAATTTTATGTGAAGAAGCTCGATCGAATCAAAATGGCAAAACTTCCAGATGAGGTAACAGAAACAATTAATCGTCTTAAACAGCAAGCCTTGGAAATTGTCGAATCAGCAACAGCCGCCGAGTTTATTTTATTCGATCGCTTTGGCGAAACAGAGGAGACTTTATTGTTTCTTGAGGAACTGAAAACAGTATCGGAAGATGCTTCTGCTTCATTTTCTCGGTTCAATACACTGCAACTTCGCATTGCTGAGGCTCAGCCGATGGCAACATCTGATATGATAGAGATGTTAATGCAAACGATAGCGCGAACCCAAAATCGCATTCCTGCGTGGGAGCGCAGTATTCAAGAAGT
>JBFRWJ010000635.1:0-3273 GCA_051439525.1 Spirulina sp.
AGCCTGCTCCATGATTTTTGAATAATATTGAGATATTTGCTCATTTTGAACTACTGTTGGAGATGATTCCGAATTTTGTATTTCACCAATCTCGGATAATTTTGAAGGATCGGGAAATAAATCGGCAAAAGGATTGGGGAATACTTGAGTCTCTTGAGATTCATCTTGTAATGAAAAATCACCATCTTGAACAGCCAAACTTAACGAATTAGCCAAATCGGAAGAATCTGCCTCAACAAAAATATCGCGATCGGCTTGCAAAATAAGATTTCCTGTTAACTCTGAAATGACTGTATCACCGATCGCTAAACTTCCATTTTCCACCACTTCAGAAAACAAAATCGCACTTTCAGAATTCGCTATTGTCTCTTGAATTGTCCCACTGGGTTGAATGCGGATATTTTTGGCCTTAAAGCGAATCGTTCCATTTTCTCCCAAAAGCGTGCGATCGCCATTCTTGGTTTCCTCAACAGCAGCCCCAACATCGAGATTGCCATCGAATACCAAATTGTTATTGCTGGCGATCGCAATTAAACCCCCATCCCCTGATTCGCGACCTCCCCTCGCACTGGCATCGCCAAAAAAACCTAAATTTTCATCGGCTGAAACGACAATTCGCCCCCCATTTCCACTTACCAAAGCATCGGTATTCAAAACGGTATCGCGATCGACGAGAGTGCGTCTGGCATTAAACTTCTTTCCAGTTTCCTTAGCATTACCCCCAATTCGTACATTTCCGCCGCCTTCCGTCCCCGACGCATCGATCGCCACGCCCAACAATGCAACGATATCCCCCACAACATTCACATTACCTCCCGTTTGTCCCGCCGTCTCCAACTCTCCACCCAGAGCCACCGAACCCACCGAGTTAGGCAGTTCCGTCCCATTGTGAAGGAGGCGATCGCCCGCAACGGTAACATGAGTGTTCACCCCCGACCCCGTAATTAAAGCCGGAATATCCGTCACCGCGATGGGGAGAGCATTTCCCTTTGCATCCGTAGGCGGAACGAACTCGAAGCCCAAAACATTACCCTGTCGCACCATCCGCAACCGTCCCGTTTCCCCCACCGCACTAATGGCAATATTGCCCGATGGGGCGCTCAAACTGCCCGTATTGATGACCTGACTGCCCAAAAGCGCGAGGGTTTGCCCTTCCCCAACCGCCAAATCTCCCCCATTGACGATCGCCCCCGCATTTTCACCAAACCCAAACTCAATCGGCGTTCCCGTTAAATTCTCATAATTGTTATCTCCTAAAACATCAAACCACAACCCGTTACCAAACCCAATGCGATCGGCTGTCGTGGCAAAAAAGTCCCCCGGCACGTTCAAAGACGCATTCGAGCCAAAAACGAACCCAGAAGGATTCATCAGATAAAGGTTAGAATTTCCGCCCATGACTTGAATGAGTCCATCGATAACGGAAGGATTGCCCCCCGTCACCCGTCCCAAAATATTTTGTATTTGCGGATTTGAGAGAAACGTGGCGATTTGATTCGCATCCAACCCCAACTCGAGAAAACTGTGGAATAAGTTCGCGCCATCACCCGACAGCGTACCGCCGTCAATAACAAACTCATTGCCGTTAATATTCACGAGCGTTCCCGTGCCATCCGACGCGGGAATAATAGATTGGGCAACGGCACGATCGCTCGCAACTACCAGAGAAAAGGCAGTTAGGACAGCAAGATAGGTTTTCGATTTTAGGTGGGAAACGTTCATGACAGGAAATAGTGAATCTGTCGCGATCGGTTCGCGAATGGTTGGTACTTTATAGTTATCGGCAGCGATCGCAATTTTTTTGCGATCGTGCAAAAAAAAGTTAAGATGAGATAGAAGTAGTGAGATTTCGATCAAACTGAATTTAGACGATTTGCAGCAAGTTTTGTTGAAATTAACCCGAATCGGTATCGCTAGAATAGATTTTGATGCAAATCGAATCACTTTTTGTGAAATTTTATTAAAATCGCGAGAATTGTGTGTAAATCGGATAACTTTCGTCCCAGAAGAACTTAGCGGTATTTTATTGGCTCTAGAAAAAGTATGAACGAGTTTTGGCGAAAAAGCTTGTGCGGTTGTGCAACAGGGCTAATCGGCGTAATGATGGAAGGACATTTTCATGCCGTTGGGAGCGTTCCTCCAAAACTCGACGAGTCAATAGCGGTTCGATTTCCAATCTTAACGAGTTTTGCAGGGGGAGAATTCGCGATCGCGACAGAAAAGCTCGCCGAAACGAAGGAGAATTTTGAGGAAAAATTAGCCGAACTGCAACCGTTTGAGGATGCCCCCGAGGAACTCGAAAGAGAGACAAGCGAACTTGCCCAACTGCCAGAATCCAACGAGGATCGCTTTCTGCAACCTTCACCCGATCCCGAAGAACTGCCCGCACCGGAATCCCCTCCCGTTTTTCCTCCCCCGGAAACCCCCAGAGAAGACGACCCCGAACCCATTCTCGTCCGCAGCATTACCATAACCGGGAGTACGGTTTTCGAGGATGCCGATTTTGCCGCGATTTTGGCGAAACTTCCACCTTTACCCGCAACCTTAACTCGCGGCGATTTGGAAGCTCTTGCCGATGCAGTAACGGAGCGATATCTGCAGTACAATTACGTCAGTTCTCGAGCGATCGTCAATGAAGCCTCCCTTGCCAATGGCGAGATTGAAATTTCAATTCTTGAAGGGAGCGTCGAAGAGATTAAGATTGAAGGAACTCAACGCCTCAACGAGCGCTATATTCGCTCTCGCGTTGCCTTGGGTCTGGGCAAACCCCTCAATGCGATCGAACTAGAAGAACAATTGCGTTTATTGCGTGCCGATCCTTTGTTTGAAAATATTGAAGCGAGTTTGACCAAAGGGAGAGAAGCTGATACCAGCATTTTGATCGTGAGAGTTATCGAGGCAACACCGTTTGCAGGAGAAGTCGGTGCGGATAATGTTTCGCCCCCGAGCGTGGGGTCGGAACGTTTAAAGTTGAAGCTCAAAACACTGAATTTATCGGGAGTAGGCGATCGCGCCGAAATCGAATACAGGCGCACGGCACAAGGAGGATTCGAGAGCGTGGAGGCCAATTATGCCATTCCCTTGAATCCTCGTAACGGCACGCTGCAAGTGAGAACCACTTTGCAAAACAACACCGTCGTGCAAGAACCGTTTGACGTGCTGGAGATTCGCGGTGATTCCCGAGTCCATGAAATTAGCTTTCGTCAGCCCCGTACCCGCAATACTCGCGAAGAATTTGCCCTATCTTTGGGGTTCACCCTGTCTCTTATACAC
>JBFRWJ010000636.1:0-4180 GCA_051439525.1 Spirulina sp.
ATGTGTATAAGAGACAGGTGGCAACCCTGGCCGCTAGCAGTTTGTTCGCATTGTTCGCAAAACATTGTTTTTGTTGTTGGTTATTAGTTATTAGGTGTTGGTTGGAGGTAACGGGTGAAAGCTCCTCTCCTCTTTCCCTCCTCTTCTCTTTCCCTCCTCTTCTCTTTCCTTAAGAACTGACTAACTCTTGATATTCCTCGGAGAAATAGTGCAGGGTACTTAAAACCGGGTTGGGTGCCGTCATGCCCAGACCGCACAGACTGGACTCTTTCACCATCTGACAGAGGGCTTCTAATTTCTCCAAATCGTCTCGAGTGGCCTGCTTGTTGAGGATTTTTTCCAACATGCCGTAGAGTTGTACGGTTCCGGCGCGACAGGGGACGCATTTGCCGCAACTTTCTTCCCGGCAAAACTCCATATAAAATTTGGCGACCTCTACCATGCTGGTACTTTTATCCATGACCACCATGCCTCCGGATCCCATCATCGACCCCACCTTGCTGAGAGAATCGTAATCGACGGGGGTATCGAGGAGATCCGCAGGAATGCAGCCCCCTGAAGGTCCTCCAGTTTGTACGGCTTTGACTTCTCCATCGGGAACGCCGCCCCCCATTTCTTCAACAATTTCCCGTAAGGTAATGCCCATCGGTACTTCAATTAAACCATTGTTGCGAATTTTCCCGGTGAGGGCAAAAATCTTAGTACCTTTACTTTTTTCCGTGCCGATCGCGGCGTACCACTCCGACCCTTCTTGGACGATGGTGGCAATATTGGCAAAGGTTTCCACATTATTAATGAGAGTGGGACAAGTCCACAAACCTTTTTCGGCGGGATAGGGAGGACGGGGAACGGGATTGCCGCGACTGCCTTCAATGGAACGAATGAGGGCGGTTTCTTCCCCGCACACAAAGGCTCCGGCACCGATGCGGATGTCGATTTTAAAGTCAAAGGGAGAGTCAAAGATTTGACTGCCGAGAAAACCGTATCGTTTCGCTTGTTGAATGGCTTTTTGCAGGCGTTTGATGGCAAGGGGATATTCAGCGCGAACGTAGATGTAGCCGTGGTTTGCACCCACCGCATAGCCCGCGATCGCCATGCCCTCGAGAACGAGATGGGGGTCGCTTTCCAAGACGCTGCGATCCATAAATGCCCCGGGATCCCCTTCATCCCCATTGCAAATGATATATTTTTGCTCTCCCGGCATCTTTGCCACCGTCGCCCATTTGAGTCCCGTGGGATAGCCGCCGCCGCCTCGCCCTCGCAAGCCGCTTTGGGTAATTTCCCGCACCACCTCTTCAGGGCTCATTTCATAAATGGCTTTGCACAGGGATTGATAGCCCCCCGCCGCAATATAATCTTCAATGCGTTCGGGGTCGATTTTACCGCTATGTTTGCGAACGATGGGGGTCTGACGGACAAAGAAGGGGTGCTGTAAGTCTCCTTGCATGGGTTGAGCCTTACCCCCATCGAGGGCGGCAATAATACTGGCAGCTTCCTCGGGTTGGACTTCTTCATACAGTAGCGCTTTGGGGGTGACTTCCACGAGGGGGCCCCGACCGCAAAACCCCATGCAGCCTACCCCGACGACATCCACGCGATCGCTCATGCCTCCGTCTTTAACGGCTTGGGTGAGGTTCTTTTTAACCTCGAGAGAATTCGCCGCCTGACAACCCGTAGAGGTACAGCAACAAATGCGAATATCTTTCTGTTTGGCTTTTTCGCTGTCGGCTAAACTCAACAGTTCTTGTAAATCCATACTGGTGTTTCTCCTCTCAACGGTAATGGGTAATGGGTAATGGGTAATGACTTGTTCCTCGTTACTCGCGACTCATTACTCCTGAATTTTCAATCAACTCCCAATTGTTTTAAGCGTGCCGTCACGCCATCTGTATCGAGTTTTCCGGCCACTTCCCCATCGAAGACAACGGCTGGGGCAATACCGCAGGCACCGATACAACGGGCGGAAAGGAGGGAAATTTTGCCATCTGGCGTGGTTTCTCCCACTTCGACTCCGAGTTTGACTTTGAGATCTTCGAGAATCTGACCGCTGCCTTTAACGTAGCAAGCAGTGCCCAAGCAAACGACGCAATTGTGTTCGCCACTGGGTTTGAGAGAAAACAAATGATAGAAAGTTGCCACGCCGTAAACGTGGCTGAGGGGCAGTTTTAAGCCTCGGGCGATATATTCCAAGACTTCTACTTCAAGATAGCCAAAAGACTCTTGCGCTTTATGAAGAACTTCAATGAGAGCATCTTGACTGTAATGATTGCGTTTCATGGTCATTTCTAAAACCTTAAAACGCTTGTCAACTTTCGGTTTTGCAGCTCGATCGCTGGCTATTTTTGTTTTTTTCTCAGTTTTTGTCTCGGTTATTGTTGGGGACATATCTAGGAATCCTTAGAATTTAATGGCGATCGCGGTTGCCCGCCGCCGTTCGCCGTTAATTGATTTTTGTCTTTTTTATTGTCTCTCGTCTTCCGTTTTGATAAACCTAAAGTTTAGAAATATTCAACAATTGAAACTAATCTTTTTCTTTTGAGTAAAACAACTTTTTTGTTGTTTGTTGCGTGTTATTGGGTGTTGGTTGTAGTGTTTTGCGATCGGGCCATGACTGAACGAGAGTTTCGCGATCGCGGTAGGAAAAACCCCGCGAGAAATCAAGGTTGGGCGAGTCGAGTCAGTGAGGGACGGCGTAACGCGTCCCGATCCCGAAACAATCCCAGCCTTGTCCTTGATTGAAAACATAAATTTTATCTTAAGAAAAGAGAGTGCAATTGCTCAATTCTCTAAGAAAACAAAGAGTCGCGTTAGAATGAAACCGTCGCGAGTAACGAGTAACCAAAAACCAACAACAACCCACCCCCAACCCCTCCCAAGAGGGGAGCAATTAACAACACATAACAATTATTATGGAAAGCAAAGTTACAACTCCCGAACAACTAGAAGCATTAATTCTGCGAGTTAAAACTGCTCAGCAAACTTACGCCAATTTCAGCCAAGAACAAGTCGATCGCATTTTCAAAAAAGCGGCACTTGCTGCTAATGCTGCTCGAATTCCCCTCGCGAAATTAGCCGTAACGGAAACAAAAATGGGGGTAATTGAAGATAAAGTGATTAAAAATCATTTTGCTTCGGAAATTATTTACAACAAATACAAGAGTACGAAAACTTGTGGGATTATCGAAGAAGACAAATCCTTTGGTATCCAAAAAATTGCCGAACCCGTGGGAATTTTAGCCGGAATCGTTCCCACGACCAATCCCACTGCTACAGCAATTTTTAAAGCATTAATTGCCCTAAAAACCCGCAATGGAATTATTTTTTCTCCCCACCCCCGGGCTAAAGAATGCACCATCGAAGCGGCAAAAGTCGTGCTGAAAGCTGCTGTAGAAGCCGGGGCACCGGATAATATTATTGGTTGGATTGACGAACCAACCGTTCCCCTTTCCCAAGCCTTAATGCAGCATCGCGACATTAAATTAATTCTCGCCACTGGGGGGCCGGGAATGGTAAAAGCAGCCTATTCTTCCGGTAATCCTTCCCTCGGAGTCGGTGCTGGAAATACTCCCGCTTTAATTGATTCTACCGCTCATATTAAAATGGCGGTTTCTTCTATTATCCTCAGTAAAACTTTTGATAATGGCATGATTTGTGCCAGCGAACAATCCGTGGTGGTGGTAGATAGCGTTTATGAGGAAGTGAAGCGAGAATTTCGCGATCGCGGTGCCTATTTCCTCACCCCGGAAGAAACGGAGAAAATGCGAGGTAAAATTATCGTTAACGGGCGGTTAAATTCAACCATTGTCGGTCAATCCGTGGAACAAATTGCCGCATTAATCGATTTAACTCTCCCTGCCAATACGCGGGTGATTATTGGCGAGGCAGAAGCGATCAATGTTAGCGAACCTTTTGCCTATGAAAAATTATCCCCGATTTTGGCCATGTATCGCGCGACGGATTATGATGATGCTGTCGCGAAAGCCTGTAAATTAGTGGAATTTGGCGGACGGGGACATACCGCAGCATTATATACCAACCCCGGAAATAGCGACCATATCAAACAATTTGAAGACCGAGTAGAAACGGCGCGAGTATTAATTAATACTCCTTCTTCTCAAGGTGCGATCGGCGATTTGTATAACTTCCGTTTGGATCCGTCTTTAACTTTAGGGTGCGGAAC
>JBFRWJ010000637.1:0-3514 GCA_051439525.1 Spirulina sp.
CGTGTATGGAGGTCTAATTTTTTCCTTGGAAAATGAGAAAGTGTCCCAGATTTTTATCGGTGCTGCAGCAGAATAATATCAATTATCAATTATCAATTATCAATCGAAACAAGAAGTCACTCCAATTCCTAAAGCAAGTTGGGTGGAATACAATTCACTCTCAAGTATTAAGACTGCTTTTCTCCCGATCTCCGTTTCAAAAACCGAGGAAAAAACGGGATCGATCGCAGACTCTTGACAAATCTTGCGGAGACGTTGGGGAGAACCCGCGATCGCAGCTTTGATAACGCAAATTCCTCGCCATCCTTGACGGTAACATTGTTCTAATTGAGATAAAGTTGCAACAGATTCATCTAAAGCGAGATCCGTGGCATATTCTGCTTGTAATTTTATCATTTCTTGCCAGTTTTGCGACGGTAGCGGTTGCTCGATAAATTCAATATTTCCGGTCCGATCTGCGGCTTCTAACCAACGTTTTGCCCCATCTCTATTCAATCCCCCATTCGCATCCAAACGGAGTTTAATATCGGCAGGTAATGTGCGAACTAATTGCTGAAATATCTTTAATTCTTCTGCAAGAGATTCGACAGCGATTTTCCACTTAAATGTTCTCCCTCCTCGATTGTAATATTCTTGCCATTGTTGTAATGCCAAGTCACCCGCAGGAAGGAGATAAGAAAAAGCGGGAGAAAAATTTTCTATATTTTCGTTGTTCTCTATTTCTTCTAATGCAGATTCAAAGGCAAACTGACAAGCAGGTAAGCGATCGGGAATGGCAAAAATATCCTCTCTCTTAATTTGAGTTTCCAATCGTTTGATAAATTGCTCTGCTTCGGCTAATGTTTCCGATCCAAACCACGGAAGCGGAGCAATCTCTCCCTTTCCTATCTTCCCTTTTTCGTCTGTCAAACGAATGATAATTCCTTCTCGTATGTTCCAAGTTCCATGATGAGTTTTTAGCGGCTGTTTAAAAGGATAGCGATAGCGATCGACATCTAATTGATAAATCATCTCGTCAGATTAGAGGGGAGATATTTTTACCCCAGAGACACAGAGAAGCCAGAGTGTAAAGTTAGAGGAAGGTGGGGAGAAGAAAACCCAGAGATAATAATACACCGCTCCAGAAATGAAATTTTACGGCAATAAACTTACAGATGCTCACTTTTTCGGGAATATCGTGGTTTTGCCAAACAAAATGCACTAAATTGTAAGCAAAAGGAAGACTGAAAAAAATTGCCAATGTCCAGATGGGAAAATATCCAAAAAGGATAAACAAAGCGGTTAAAATGAAAATACTTGCCGTTGCCATGGCTAATACTTTTGCTCCCAATTTTGTCCCCAAGCGCACGATCGGCGATCGCTTTCCCGCAGCAAGATCGTCTTCAACTTGATGAAAGTGAGAACAAAAGAGAATAATGGCAGTGTTGATGCCAACCAAAATTGAAGCAGCAAAGGCTTGCGAAGAGAAACTTTGTGTTTGAGAATAATAAACAGCCGAGATCGCTAAAAGACCAAAATTCACAAAACAAATGAATTCTCCCAATCCTTGATAGCCCAAGCGAACAGGAGGACCTTGATAGCTGTATCCCAAAACACAACCCAAAAGCATTAATGCTGAAACCATCCAGTCTTGCTGTCGCCAAGAAATGAAAAATATGCCGACAAGTCCCAAGAGTAAAAATAAGTTACTCAACCCAAAAACCAAGAATTTATTCCCAGTTAAATTAACAACCGAGTGTAATTTGTTGCGATCGATTCCCGTTTGCGAATCAAAGAAATCATTACTGAGGTTCATCCATGCTATAATCGCGATCGCAGAGCCTAAAAAGGTTAGAAAAATATACCAATCAAGGCGATCGACTCGAGGGTAAGCCATCGCCGTCCCGACAATAACCGGAATCACAGCAACCGTATACATGGGAGGTTTAATCGCAGCATACCAAAGTTGACGGCGATTATTTGGCGCTACAGATGTTGGGGTCATTTCAGTGAACAGTGAACAGTGAACAGTGAACAGTAAACAACAAACAGCGATCGGCAGTCAATTCTGTATCATATTTGGGTTATTGGTTTTGGTTAAAGTTATGAATTTTTATGAATTTTACTATGAAGAGCGAGGCGATCGCAAAAACTTCCCTCTTCTATTATTGCATGGATTTATGGGCAATGGAGAGGACTTTCAAGATGTAATCTCCCAACTTTCTCGCGATTTTTATTGTTTGGCGATCGATCTGCCGGGACATGGAAAAACAAAAATTAATGGCACGGATGACTGTTATAAGATGGAAAACACCGCTCGCGCGATCGCAGAATTTCTCGATAATCGCAACATTCCTCAATGTTATTTACTGGGTTATTCTATGGGAGGAAGATTAGCGCTCTATCTTGCCTTACATTTTCCTCAAAAATTCCCGAAAGTGATTCTCGAATCGGCATCTCCCGGATTAAAAACAGCACTCGAACGGGAACAGCGAAGACAAAAAGATGAGAAATTAGCAAGAGCGCTAGAAACGCGATCGCTGGCCGAATTCCTCGAAACTTGGTATCAAAACCCACTTTTTTCATCCTTGCAAAATCATCCGCAATTTGAGATAATGGTAAACAGAAGACTGCAAAACGATCCTCGTTTATTAGCCAAATCGCTGCGATATTTAGGAACGGGACAACAACCTTCCTTATGGCAGAATCTGAAAACCTTACAGACTCCTTTATTATCGATCGTCGGAAAATTAGACGCAAAATTCAGCGCGATCGCCACGCAAATGCAAGCGCTTTGCTCTACCGCACAATTGCAGATTGTTGAAAATTGCGGTCATAATATTCATTTAGAAGACCCCGAACTATTTATTAAAAAAGTTAAAGATTTTCTGAATGCCTCTTGACTTTCGCAACATTAATACACTCTGTAGCTCTATTCTGGTCCAAACCCTAGCTCGCTTGGGTTTGACAACCGCAATTCTCTGTCCGGGATCGCGTTCGACTCCCCTCACCGTTGCCTTTGCCCGAGACGATCGCCTTGACACCCTTGCCATTTTAGACGAGCGATCGGCCAGTTTTTTTGCCCTCGGGGTGGCCAAAAAATCCCGCTTGCCCGTCGTCCTCGTCTGTACCTCGGGAACCGCCGCGGCCAACTTTTACCCCGCCATTATCGAAGCGAGTTTGAGTGGCGTATCTTTGCTGGTTTTAACTGCCGATCGCCCGCCAGAATTGCAACATTGTCGCGCCTCGCAAACCATCGACCAGCTCAAACTCTACGGTCATTATCCCAACTGGCAGGCCCAATTTCCCCGACCGGAAAATCGTTTAGAAATTCTGCACTACTGGCGGCAAAATACAATCCAAGCGTGGACGCGATCGCGCTTTCCCCAGCCCGGAGTCGTGCATTTAAACTTCCCCTTCCGCGACCCCCTCGCCCCCCTCGAACCGCCAGACCTTCAAGCCGTAGGCGCACAAATTGACGAGGAAGGTTTTTTCGCGCCTCTCCAGTTCTCGCCGCCTCGGCGGGGGGGGGGGG
>JBFRWJ010000638.1:0-5953 GCA_051439525.1 Spirulina sp.
GCGACAAGTTAAAATTGCCTTCGCACCCGGTACTACCACCTTCGCCAACTCCCAGAAATTGTTCACCATTGCTTGGCGATCGACCCGCGCAGCCATCTCATCAAAACCATCAAAAATTAATAATAACTTCCCCATGCGATTGAGTTTTTCAAAGGCAGAATAACCCGGTAAACCAATCTCGTGCTTGCGGAAAAAGAACTCCGAAAAAAGCGATTCCACCGTCACCGCTTTGGCATAATCTCGCAGAGGAATCACCAAAGGCAAACGTGGACGCTTGATTCCTTGTTCTTTTGCCTCTAAATACTTGTTTAACGCCGTCCAAGCATAATGTAAAGCGAACCATGTTTTCCCGGTGCCAAATTCTCCTAAAATAGAAATATGCTTCTTGGCTGGATCGTCCAACCACATATCTATATAACCATCAATCCAACCGTCTTGCTCCTCATAATGACTTACTCCAATCCGTTGATGGGTATCGGGATCGACCTCTTCTTTCGTACAAGCAAGCGGTACGTAAGTTTCATCGACTTTGCGACTTTTAACCTCATTCTCCAGCCAATCAAAATAACCGCTAAAATCTGCCACATCATCCAGCAACTCATCGAACGTGTAGCAGAAAATACTGCAATTCTCTTCCTTTTTGACTTCATTTCTCGCCGCACGACTGACTCGACGGGGTGCAACAATCCATCCCTCATCCGTCTTGTTTGTCGCCACAACTTCCCGCACTTCATTAATATCGTTGATTCCTGCTTCTCCATCCACCCCTCGCACCAAAATGCGGTCATACCCCCGTCGTGCGGGAATATTAATAATCCACTCAAAATACTCTTCCTCTATCGCTTCATAACTCTCAAAACGATATCCCAAGGTTATAAACCATTCCCGTAACTCTCTCCCTAATTCCGTCTCCTGTTTGGGTGCGACAGGGGGCAACAATTTCTGATAAGATTGAACCAGTTGTTGGAGTTGCGATCGCATTTCCGGAAGCGAGTTAATTTGCTGGAGTTGCGATCGCACTGCTGCTAGACTTGCTTGTAAGTTTGTTATTTGGTGAGCGAGCAGCACGTTAGCGGGAGTCCGGATGCGTTTTGCTACCTCAATAAACATGGCACTGAATTCAGCCAATTCTCGCCGATAATCGATTCCTTGGGTGCTAATTTTATTCCCTAGCGCCTTACTCTCAATATACTTCTCTACCTTCTGCAAAAGAAGATGAGGATTATTTGCCTTAAATGCTTGACTGAATGCGTCTTTAATTTCTTTTCGAGCAAAGAGTTTGAGAATTGCTTGGGGTTTTCCGACACCGTATTCAATTAAAGTATAAACATACACTCCCTCAAAATCTTTCGGGGGTTCATTGGGTTTGAGATTAAACTTTTTTAATAACTTAATTACCTGTAGATTGCGAGAAACTCGGTTTTTAACCTTGTTCAATCCAGCAGAAACTAACTCGCTAATAATGTAATCGATCATAAACATCGTTCAAATAACTGTAAGTTTGTTTAAGAATGCGATCGCTTCTCAATTATAATGGATATTTAGGAGCGCGCAAAATTATCAAAAACTTGGTGCGTTACGCTCCACTTCGTTCCGCTAACGCACCCTACTCCTACCTCTTATGATAAACACGCACGATCGCGGCGGCTAATTTTTCCATTCCCTTAACGATTTCTTCCGGTGTTGCAGTTAAGCTAATTCGCAAGCATTGGTGTTGATGTTCCCACTCCTCCTGCAAACCCGGAAAAAAGGTAGATCCCGGTACGAGAATGACTCCCTCTTTCTTCACATTTTGATACAATTCCCAATCCGTAATCGGTAAATCCTGCAACCACAACCAAGCAAAAATTGCCCCTTCGCCGCGATGCAAAAACCAAGGCAAATCTTGGGGTAATGCCGCCTCTAAAGTCGCCTCCAAAACCGCAAATTTTTGCTGATAATGGGGACGAATGACATTTTTTGAAAGTTCTGCCAAACGTCCCGACGCGATCGCTTTTGCCGCGATCGCCTGTCCGTAACGAGGCGAGTGAATGCAAGCATTATTCTGAAACCCGTCGAGAATATCAATGATTTCTGGATTGGCGATCGCAACCCCAATTCGTTCCCCCGGCAAACCTGCTTTTGATAAACTCATACAGTGAACGATATTTTCTCCCAAAATGGGACTCATTTCTGTAAAATTTAAAGCGGGATAAGGTGGGGCATAAGCGGAATCAATAAACACGGGAACGTTATACGGTGCAGCTAACTCGGCAATCGTTTCAACTTCGCGATCGCTTAACACATTCCCCGTGGGATTGCAAGGACGAGAAAAAATAATACACCCGGTTTGTTCGCCAATTTTTAATTGGTCTAAATTGGGACGATATTTAAAACGATGCGCCTTCTCTTCAATGTCCAGATTGGGTTTATAAGCAATAACGGCTTCAGGAAATAAACTCACACCCCCATATCCCGTATAATCGGGACTCAAAGGCAAAACAATCTGTTTTAATTGTCCGTCTCGATTGTAACCGCCAAACGCATTCGCGGCATAAAAATAGAGGGCTTGAGAACCCGGAGAAATTAAAATATTTCGTTCGCTTAAATTTAAGTTATAGCGTTGATTAAAATCTTCTGCGATCGCTTCAATTAAAGGGGCATATCCTTGCGAAACTCCGTAACGACAAACCACTTCCCCATAGTCTCCACTCGCCAGCAATTCCGCCGTACAATCTCGCCATAATTGTTCGATTTCCGGCAAAATTACCGGATTTCCCGCACTCAAATTAATAAACTCTCGTCCCGCACCCGCTCTTAAGGTCTCGATAATATCTTTCATAATTTCCCGCACTCCCGTGCGTTGGGACATTCGCAGACCAAATTGAGAGAGATTGAGTGTCATGGCTAAATGTTGTATTGTGAAGAAGAAAAGATGAAAAATATTGTAACAATTATTGTGACTTAATGGGTCTATAATTAAGAAAAATAGAATTGTGGGTTTTCCCGCGATTTTTCACGGTTCGCTGAAATGACTGCTTGTATTCCGCCCGAGGAACGCGATCGCATGCTGCAATGGCTGAATCGCAATCTTCGAGATTTACAAAAATATGCCCATCAATACGTCGCCTACAATGGTGATGGAATTGTCGCCGTCAATGAAGATTTAGATCGCGTCCTCGAAGAAGCAGAGGCATCAGGTGTTATATATTCAATTTATTTAGTTCCCGGATTTACAGGGTCAATTGTCATTTTACCGATTTATTTTCGTACTGTCAGTCGCCATGAATGGCAACCCAATTATCCAGTGAGTTTGCGCAACCAAGAGCGAGAAATTAATTCAACTATGTTAGTGGATTCTGGTGCAGATTTTAGCCTAATTTCTTGTAAAGCCGGTCAAAATTTAGGATTTGCTTTAGCAGATAGCGAAGAAATTTTGGTCGGACAAACATTGGGAGGAGCAGTAGAATATGTTTTGCGACGAATTGAATTTTCAATTGATGGGTATCAATTTACGGCCCCCCTTGCTTGGGTACAAAATGAAACAGCAGATATTATGCTTCTGGGACGAGAAGATGTTTTCGATCGCTTTAATATTGAATTTCGTCAAGCAGAAGAGAGAATCATTTTTACTTGGCGAGGAAAAGAAGAGTGATAATAACAGGAAACATTGAGCAGGCAATCTAAAGAAAAACTCACAAATAGAACCGTTAAACTAAGCCAGACAGTCAAGTATCCGACTTAGTTTAACGGTTTTTCCTCATCTTGTTTCAATCGAATTAAGCTAAATCAAAGAGCAAGATTTCTGCATCTTGGGTTGCTTCGATTTGTAATTCCATTTCCTCGCGAATGGCAGCTCCATCGCTAGTTTTTAGAGGCATTCCATTGAGAGTAATTTCACCTCGGGCGACTTGCAACCATGCGTAACGATCGCGATCGAGGGAATGGGAAACGCGATCGCCAGCCTTGAAAGCCCCCGCATATAATGCCATATCCTGATGGATCGTGACGGCTTCATCTTTACCATCTTTTGCCGCTACCAAATGCAACTTTCCGGGGTCTTTTTCCACATGAAAGCTCTTTTGTTCGTAACCGGGTTCGAGTCCTTTTGTATCGGGTACAATCCAAATTTGCAAGAAATGAGCGCCCTCTTGTTGAGAATGATTGTATTCGCTGTGTAAAATCCCCGTTCCCGCACTCATGCGCTGAACTTCTCCGGGTTGAATAATCGAGCCGTTGCCAATACTATCCTTATGTTCGACAGCGCCATCGAGAACATAGGTAACAATCTCCATATCTCGATGTCCGTGAGTTCCAAATCCCGCCCCCGGGGTAATTCTATCTTCATTAATTACCCGCAGACTTCTAAAACCCATCTGTTCGGGATTGTAGTAACTGGCAAAAGAAAATGTATGATTTGTATCTAACCAACCATGATTGGCATGACCCCTTTCTTCAGCTTTGCGAATTGTAATCATAATATCCTCCAAACTGGTAACTGATAGCTTGGTAACTGGTGAGGTGGTGACTGGTGAGGTGGTGACTGATTTACGCTCCATTCCAGCGTTTTGTTGCTTCGACAACGCGCTGTCCAAATTTCTCTGCCGTTAAGCGATCGCCGGGATCGAGAATGGCTTCTTTTTGGCTCGGATCGGCATGGGTATTTCCCATGACTCCGAGAAACGATCCCAAGCGATTCGTACCATCTTCCTGCATGGGCATTTCGCTATTTCCCACCCAAATCATGCCATGTTGAGCCGCATTGGTTGCTAAATAAAATAACGTTCCTTGTTTATCGCCACTGGGGGAACCCGAATGAGTAAATCCCGCCGCAATTTTATCTTTCCATTTTTGTACGAACCAAGAAGCACTAGCCGCATCGACAAAGGCTTTAAATTGTGCTGCAACGCCTCCCATATAAGTAGGAGAACCAAAAATAATCGCATCGGCTTCATCTAATTTGGCGAGAATTTCATCGTTTTTCCAACGACCTTTTTCAATGTCATCTCCAATAATTCTTACAAGTTCGGCTTGGGTCTCAGCAACTTTATTTGCACCTTCCACAACAGCTTCTGCCATTAAGTGGGTGTGTCCCATACCCGAAAAATAAACAACGGCGATTTTTACCATTTTTCGATCTCCTGAAATTAAAGTGATTTTGGTGGGAAATGGGAAGATAAAAAGTCCCGATTTCCCCTTGAATTATAGTTTAGAGTTTGCTGTGAGCGCCATCGCAAAACGGTTGGTTTTCTGTTGCCTTACACTGACAAAGCGCCACCGTTTTTTTCTCATCGACTTCAAATTTTAAGGGCGTAAAATCGCTCCCCGCGTGGGAACCGTCGCAAAACGGCTGACCTTTAGATTGACCGCAACTGCACCAATAATAGGTTCCCGCTTCGAGTTCTAAAACGGCAGGTTTGGTATCAGCAACAACAGGATTGCTCATGGGTTCTCCTCAAAAATTAAACTGTGTTTTTGGCTGGTGTTCTCAGACGATTTACGGTTTGTTTTTCGTCTATATAAACTTTATACTGGGTACAGTAAATTTGAAAAGTATGCACTTTAAAGTAAGGTAGTACCCAAAAAGATACCATGGCACAAGCAACCGATGGAAAAAAAGTCAATTGCCCTGTTGAAATAACTTTGAAAGCGATCGGCGGACGCTGGAAAGTGTTAATTTTGCGGGAGTTATTTATCGAGGTCAAGCGTTTCGGTCAATTGCAACGCGCCTTAACGGGCATTACCCAGAAAATGCTGACCCAGCAATTGCGGGAAATGGAAGCGGACGGTATCGTCCATCGAGAAGTCTACCCTCAAGTTCCCCCCAAAGTCGAATATTCCCTCACGCCTTTGGGTCAAAGTTTGAAACCTGTCATTGATTCCATGCACGAATGGGGACTGAAACATACAGTCACCAGTCTTTTCAGTCACCAGTCTTTTCAGTCACCAGTCACCAGTCACCAGTCACCAGTTG
>JBFRWJ010000639.1:0-4666 GCA_051439525.1 Spirulina sp.
ACGTATTTGAGATTAAATGGGGTTGATAAGGGATGGCGATCTTCCGGGGGGAGAGCGGGGGAAAAGTCTCGATCTAAATCTGGGGGTGGGGGCAGGGGCCGTCCGATGGTATCATCCCCTCGGGCCGTGGTAAATTGAATTTCAACGGGATACCCCAAGATCTGTGCTGCCACTTCCGCAACAGTTGTTAAATAATGTTTCTGCAACCAGTTGCGGATAAAGGGATTGGGTGCTTGGACGATCAAAACGCGATCGCGCAACTCTTGCAGGGTTGCGGGTGCGATCCACGTCTCGAAGGTGGGACGGGTCAGTTGAGCTTCCAAGCGGTTTAAAATAGCATTCCACAGGCGATCGGGAGACATGGGCATTTTGGGGGCTCTGGCCCGCTCGAGACGGGGGCTCTGTATCTTATCTTATTTAGAGAGAGAAGGGGATGCCTTTCTTCTTTCTTCGCGACTCTGGGGAGAGAATCAGGGATGGGGCGGTGGAGAATTTACAATGGAGGACATATCGCTTTTTTTCCGTATTATGTCCGAAATTCTCGATATTGCTCGCTTGGGTCATTCGATTTTGCGGCAGCGAGCCAAAGTCGTCGAAAATATTACCGATCCCCGCATACAAACGTTAATCGATCGCCTCATGGCTACTGCAGCCGCAGCGAAGGGAGTTGGCATTGCCGCACCGCAAGTGGCTTGCTCTTCTCGCTTATTTATCGTGGCTTCGAGACCGAACGATCGCTATCCCCATGCCCCGACCATGCAGCCTACTGCAATGCTTAATCCTCGGATTTTAGCACGTTCGGAGGAGATCGAGAAGGATTGGGAAGGGTGTTTGAGCGTGCCGGGGGTGCGGGGGTTAGTACCGCGATCGCGGGAAATTGAGGTGGAATATTGCGATCGCGATGGCCATCAGCAAAGAAGAATTTTAACAGATTTCATCGCTCGCATTTTTCAACACGAACTCGATCACCTCAATGGGATTCTCTTTATCGATCGCCTCGAAAGTCCCGAAGATCGATTTACCGAGGAAGAATATCAAAAAATTATTCGGAAATAGTTATTTGTTGACGGAGTTTTATGAAAAAAGATAATATTACTCGTTATGCCGATCTTCTGGCAGCTTTAGGTTCAACTGCGCGTTTGACGATCGTGCGCTTGCTGGTTAAAAAACATCCCCAAGGGATGATGGAAAGTGAATTACAAGCTCGATTAAAAATTCCTCAAGCTAAACTCGTTCCCCATTTGAGCAAACTTCAACAACAAGGGTTAGTACGATCGCGTCGAGAGGATAAGTTTATGTATTATGCGATCGATGTGGATATTTTAGAAGATTTATTGGCATTTTTTTATGCAGAATGTTGCGTGCGTCGGCGAGTGGTTGACTGGAGTAAAGTCAGCGAAATGAAAGATGAATTGGTGAGCGACGATCGCTTTTTAGATGTTGCTGAAGAAGACGATCTCGAACATCTCGTCGATACGGCAATTTACGATCGCTTGGGAGGAAAAGCGTTACAAGTATTATTACTCGCACGCAATGAAGCGGCACGCTTGCAGCATAATTTTATCGGCACGGAACAGATTTTATTGGGGTTGATGGGAGAGGGAAGTGGAGAAGCGGCACGCTTGCTAAAATCTTGGGGAATGGAGTTAGTCCAAACGCGCAAGATGGTTAAGGAATTTATCGGGGAAGGTCGAGGCACGGGGGAAAAAGTTCCTTTAACCCCCAAAGCCAAACGAGTCTTGGAATTTGCCCTCGAAGAAGCGATCGAAGGCGGAAATCTACTCATCAATACAGAACATATTTTATTGGGTTTAATTCGCGAGTGGCAAGTTGCTCGAGAAAGGGAAGAAACATTAAGCGTAGCTTCTCGGTTATTGTCTCAACTCCCCGTTAATGTTAAAACAATGATCGCACAATTGCCCTCTCATGTCGGAGACAATTCTTGAGGATTTTCATCCCCGTTTAAAAGTTTCTCAGAAATTAATGACTCCAGAAGAACAATCCACCCAAAATGAGTAGAATGAAAATCAAGGCAACTCCAATAAATTGATTGTCTTGGGTTTTGATTTCTTCAGGTTTGAGTACGGGGGAATCGCTCGCACGATCGCGTTGTCCCTGGGGTTTTGATTTAACGCGAGCATAACGATTTTCTAAGGTACTTTCGTCTAAATTCACCAAATCGGGGATATTGGTCATCCATTCTTGCGGACGTTGGAGTTGGGGTGCTTTGAGGATATAAATTAAATTTTTTGCTTGTTTTCGGGTTTGGGGATCCGCGTGAAGTAAAAGTTTTTCGCATAAGGCGATCGCGTCTTCGGTTGCATTGGCTGCTTGATAGGCACTCACCAACCACATTTGCACTTCTCCCCCCAAACGCGAGGGACGATTCACCAATTCGCAAGCGGCTTCTAAATAGGTGATGCTGGCTCGATATTTACCGCGTTCAAAAGCGAGTCTACCGGCTTTATAATTGCGCTCGAAGTTTGCTTTTTTCTCTAAATTCTCTTGTTCGTTCATTGTTTAAATTTTGAATGGATTAGGATTGTACGAGAAGAAAGGCAAGACTTGCCAATCCCGAGGCAGCGAGAGGCGCGATCGCGATCGTCCCTTCTCCCCCACTCAATAACAATAAAAAGTAAACATCCATATACACCCGCGAGAAATCTAAATAATAACCTAAGATTGTAATACTGCTGAAGCAAAATAGCAAGCCATAAGCCAGAGTAACTCCTAAAATCAAGCGATTTTCTTCCCGTTTGCGATAACTGTGCAGTGCGATTAAGACGAAACAAGCAATCAGTATTGCCAATAAATAAATCTCAAAAATGGTACTGACTGTGAACTCATTTCGGAAAAAGCCGATGATTTTGGTGAAAATCCCGAAGAAAGGATAATCAAAGTTTGTTTTTGTTCCTAATGTTCCCCGATCTTGAAAACGAATAAAAACATAAAAATTCCATGCAAAAACAGGGATAAGAACGAGAAATAAATATCGCAGTTGTTTCCAGTTTCTTTGCCAGTAACTGACCAAAATAAAAGCAAACCAAACCATTAACACGGTCTCGCGAGTCAGACAGGCTAAACTCAGAAAGGTTGGGGTGAGGATAAATTTATTTTGTTGGTAGCAGTAAAGAGAAGCAATCAGCAAAAGACTACTCAATAAATCCGAGGTTGAGAGAGAAAAAACCATCCAACATCCCGGAATGCAAAGGACGAGAAGCGATCGCCAAATCTTTCCTTCTCTTTCTCGTAAATAAAGTCCGCACAACACTGCGATCGCAATGATACAAAACCCATTAATTCCCACCATAACATAAGGAATTAAATGAGAATTACCCAACCCCAAAATATAGGCAAGAAAGGGATAAAAAATTCGTCGATAGCGATAGAGGGGATGATCGAGAGCTGCAATTGTTCCGTCGTGCTGTAAGAATGGATCGAAAGCGATACTTAAAAATTGTTGTCCGTCATATCCCAATTCTCCTTGATAAATCACAGTATCTTGCGGGTTGAGAAAAGGGGACAGGGGAAGGACATCGCCAATGCGAAAGAATCCAGTAATATTACCCGAAAATTTAACCAGATAAAGAAATAGAAAAATCAGAATAACAACGACAGCAGTAATCGCCGTATTTTTGACAAGCGATCGCGGCAAAATTTTCATAAATCTTAAAATAAAACGAACTGAGAGCGTGAATATTTTATCAGTCCCGATGACAATCCCCCCAATTCGTAAATTAGATGGTAGTATCGATGACCGAGACATCACGCGGAATGACCATGTACAGAATTTTTCGCTTTTTTAGACGACCCAAAATCGCATTTTGGCCCTTGTTATTTCTTCTCGGAGGGTTTCTCTTGTGGACGAGTCCTCAGATTGCCAAGAGTGCGACCCCCGAGAGTTCCAACCGCGATCGCTACGTCCAAATCCGCTCTGTTGAAGGGAATGTTACTTTTAACGGTCAACCCGTCAATGTTGGCGATCGCCTCCCCGTCAGCGAAACGGGGGTAGGATTGGAGACGGGTGCGGGTTCGATGGCGACTCTAGAAATGGATGATACCATTGGTACTGTAGAAGTCCGCGAAAACTCTAAAATTAGAGTTACGGGTTTGGATCTTCTCGAAAGCGGTGGCAAAACAACGGGGATATTCCTTGCTAAAGGCAGAACAAGAGTTAGGGTTCGCCGCTTTAACAATCCCGACTCTCGATTTAATATTAAAACGCCTTCGGGGAATGCAGGGGTCAGGGGGACGGAGTTTGGTTTAACAGTGTTACCGACGGGGGAAACTCGCATGGCCGTGATTTCGGGTACGGTAGTTCTTGAGGGGACGGATGGAGAAATTGAAAGTCATGATGGGGGGGGAGGTGTCGTATTTCCGGGAAAACCTCCTATTGCTTCGGGTCAAATTGGCGACTCGAAAACGGTTAATATGGAACTTTTAGAGAATGGACGAGTTCGCGTTATCGCAATTGTTCATCCCATTCATTTTGTCTATCTTAACGAGCAAGAAATTTCCTCTAATCCTCAAGGAGAATTTATCGCCGAAATTCCTATTCCTAGCGCGCGCCGTTTAAGGGTTTCGATTGTCGATCCGTTTGGTCGAGAAGAGGTGTCTAATTTACTCGTTCCGTACAAGGGTTTGGTGCGTGACGCTTCGCGCGCGC
>JBFRWJ010000640.1:0-4480 GCA_051439525.1 Spirulina sp.
GGATTGTCCGATACCGATATTAAAAACCAGCTCGATAAAGAAAGGTTGGAAGGAGAAAAAGAGCGGATTCAAGCGGAATTAGCTCTAGAAGAAGAGAAGATAAAAGAATTAGAAAACTTACAAACAGGAACAGGAGATCAAGCCGAAGAAAAAGAGCAGGAGATTAGAGAAGCCAAGCGGAAAACTCTCGAACTTCAAGCAGAACTGATCGAGAATCAATTAGCGCTTGAAGAGAATGCCCGAGCCATCATTATCGAGCAAATCAGAAAAGAATATCTAATCCTCAAAGAAAATATCGAAGATGCTATCAGGTTGAAGCACGAAGAAGTTCAGGCGAATGAGCTTTTAAATCAATCGCTCAACCGACAGAAAGCGCTTCTCAACAGTAAATCCGCTCTCCTCAGAGCGCAGTCTCAACTCGTTCAAACCCAATCCCAAATTGAGATCGATGGGTTGAACAGAGCGCTCCAGATCCGCCAGCAACTAGCTTCTAGTGATGCTCAAACAGCACAAGCATTGAGACAGGAATTAGCCTCCCTAGGAATCAGTTCGGGTCAATCTGAATTGTCCCTAATTCAACAAAAACAAGCAGCAGAAAAGGAATTATTTGAGCAAAAACAAGCTCAAATTTCTGCCGAACTCGAACAAAAACAAATCGCATTAGAACTCGAAACTCAGCAGAATGAGCTACAACAAGAGAGTTTATTGTTACAGGCAGAAGAGGCACAATTACAAGCCCAGTTGAACAAATTAAAGGCAGAAGAAGCCTTGGAGATAGCAGAAACGGAGGGAGTAAAAGAAGGAATAAGATTAGCTCAAAGAAAGCTAGAAATCGCCAATAAAGAGCTAGAATTTAGCCAGAAAAAAATCGAGAATGCTAAGGCTGAAAACGCCACTCAGACTGAAGTTCTCCAGCAAAAGAAACAACAATTAGAAGTTGAAAAACAAATTGCCCGAGCCAGAGAAGAAGCAAATCGCAGAGCCTTGAAGAATAAGCAGAATTTAGAGCGCGCTACAGCAAAGGCAGGGAAAGGAAGTTCGGGTGGAAGTGGTATTTCGGGTTCCGGAAGTGGAGTATCCGGAGGCGGAACGACATATCTATTGCGCGTTGGCTCTAAGGAGCATCGCGCTTATAAAGAAGCTTCTAAATTCGTAGACAATGCCCGCAAAGCGGGGCGATCGGATGAAGATATTGCAGCAGTGGCAGGACGCATATTTTCGGGAAATAAAGAGGCATTTATCTCCCAATTACTTAATAAGGACACTAAACTTGCTGCCCTGAAAAACTCGCCTTTTGGGGGGAGGGATGTTTTCCCAAAACTTGATGTAGGAGCGGGATTTAATGACAAAAATATGGTGAACGAATTGCAAGGGTTGAGGAATGATTTTAAAAGCCTAGCGGGTGTAATGGCTAATCGTTCCTCATCAGTTTCAGTTACCAATAATTATCCTTCTCGCTCTTCTAACTATGGAAAACTGGCAACCGGGAGCGTGGGAATATGAGCGGATTTACGTTCCCGATCGGAGATTCTCAAACTCTCTCTATTGGAGGGTTGACCTTGACCCTACACTGGAACAGATTCAACCCCAATGGGGATAATGCTTGGGGCTACAGTCGAATAGAGGTTATAGAACAACAAGCAACGATTTCTAACAGCTTGGATGGTGCCTCGATCGTCGAAGGCAATTTCTTCGAGCCAAAACATCAATTTGAGTGGCATCTCTGGCTCGATCCCGAACAGACTCACTTATTATACGCGATCTGGAAAGAGCAGCAATATCGTGCCAGATCGCAGCAATCCGATATTGCCGTGCGCCTTCAGGATCGCCGTTTGGCGTTTATGGGGCGATCGCCTAGATCTCGGGCTAAAGTTGGTGATATAATCAACGAAGTTGCCGCGCCTACGGGTTTTTCCTTCTTTTGGGCGCAATTCGATGTTTTCCTTCAAATTCCTGAAGACTTTTCGAGATGGTTCTTGACTTCTTCAAACCATCTATTTGAGGTAAAACTCAAAGCCAAGGAACTGAGTCTCGTGTCCCCGTCCGAAGATATACCATAATCCAAACCGTTTGGATTTTGATTCAATTTAGGAGAAAAATGCAAATTTTAAGATTCTTTGAATACGATCACCTAAAACCCTTCCTTCAGGAAGTATCAAAACCGTTTGGAGATTTGGCACACAAAATCGCCGAGATGCCGGAAAATGAAGAACGAGATATGGCGTTGCGAAAACTTTTAGAAGCGAAAGATTGTGCGGTAAGAGCCGTACTGATAGACAACGCCAATCAACTTGTCTCTTGATTTAGACCATGACCGCCAACATTGTCACTCGCAATTATCAGTTACTAATTGATGGGTTAGACTGTTCGCAAGTCTTAACCCACATGACGGGCGGCTATTCTCACTACGAGAGTCAATCGGGTGTCATCAAAATCGATGGAAGTCTGACCCTGCAAAGAACAGTCGGTTGGACAGAAGATTTAGACGATCGAACAAATCCCAGATGGGCGCGAGGGAAAGAAATTAACATTTCTCTCGCAGACACCACGGGAACATTAAAACCCGCTCCGATCGTCGGTAAAGTTTACATTATTGAATCCGAATATGACGGGAGAAACACACTACAGATAAAATTCGGTTGTAAGTTGAGTTTACTGGATGCTTACACTCCACCGGGGAAGCGTGTCTGTTTTCCTCTCGGTGATGAAATGACGAACGCCTACATCCTCACTAAGCTATTAGAAAGAATTGGCATCACAGACGGTTTTATTGGTTCAATATCGGGGCTTACAACCGTTCCCCAAAGCAAACTTGACAACGGCTCTTACATCAGCTTAATCGGTCAAATCTGTTATTCCCAAGGGCGATTAGCTTACCAAGGGAACGACGGGAAAATCCACATCAAGCCGATTAATTTAGCACCTTCTCCGTTGCTTTCGAGATGGGTGGGCGCTCACGAAGTATCTTACGATCGCCTAACAGGAGCAGAAAAACCCTGTGAAAAAATAATTGTTTCGGGAATTGGATTAAAAGCCGAAAAGCCGCGATCGAGCGATAATTGGTTTCGCTGGGAAGAAAGCTATAGTAAGGCGGCGGCATTTCTTCCGAATGCTTCTGGGGATATTATTGCATGGCGCAAATATTTCAGTGAAAAAGTATTAAGAGGTTCGCCGCGACAAATTCATCAAGAAGAATTTGTTTGGCAGCCAAAGGTTGCCCTTCTACCTAATGAAACGGATAGCGGACTTTCGCTAATCCACGCATCAAAAACCTATTCAACCAAAACCTATGAACCGCAAGGCAGCGATCCTTGTGGAATCGATGAAGGAAGATTAAAACAAACGCAACAATTAGTTTATATTCCTTTCGGTTTAGGACTTGCTGAATGGGTAGAAAACAACCCGGATCATGGTTGGGATGTGGTGAGTTTAATTCTGTTTCAGAAAATTGTCACGACCTACTTTTACAATGACTCTTCTTCGACTAATATCCCAATCCTAGAAATTGTTATCAATACTTACCAAAGCACGGGATCGATAATCCCCGATCATGAAGGATTGGCAATTCCTCAGTCACTCGATATCATCAAAAGGACGATTCAAGGATGGTATCAGATCGCCCCAAACGACTGGGAGGAGAGATATCAAGAATGGGAATCAATGGCTGTTGCCGCGCCCGAAGCTATTGAAGCCATAGAATCCCGAGGGGAATCGCTGTCAGCATCCGGAAAAATGGCGTTGATCCAGACGAAAAAGACACCCGATGCTCGTTCCAATTCCGGACAAAATCATCCCCCTGCACCGGAGCGATTTCCTGCCGATGCCGACATAGTTGAGATCGCGATCGTGGGGGAAGCCAATCTCCCACCCGTTGCAGGAAACCAGTTCAGGGATAGGGAGCGCCACTATCAAGTCGAAGCGGGTTTATTAGAATCCCAACAACAAGCCGAGAGAATCGCCGAGATCGAGGGGCGAATTTTGTGGGGAAGGTACAAGGGTCAATCCTTTGCTTGTCCGGTTTTCGATCCGCTTTTCGAGGTTTCCCCGCTTGCTGCCATGCACTGGATCGAGACAGATGGCAAAGAGCAGAAATTCTTAATAGATGGCGCTACAATCTCAATTACTCAGCGCCAATGTGTATTTGCCAGTGACGGAATTTGGGCAGGTTTAGTGGGGATTCAACCAATCACAATCCCATCAGTCATTGACGATCCGCCAACCCCCGATCCAGAGAATGAAGAAGAGGAAATCACTACCAAGCCTTATTCCAAGGTTATTCAATTTTGTTCTTCCCTTGCAATTTCCGCAAAATTCAGAGCTTACCCCTACGAACTCGATCTCTCACCAATCTCTATCACCTCTGCACTGGGGATAAACTTCCTCGATCTGACCGCTTCCCCCCCAATTGTTGACGTTTTCGGTACGGGAGCTAAAGCCGGGGGCGCTACTGGACGAGGAGAGACTCCAACCGTTCGAGGGG
>JBFRWJ010000641.1:0-14936 GCA_051439525.1 Spirulina sp.
TCCCCCCGGCGATCGCGGGAATCCCCAAATCGATTTTTTCTGTTCCTTGATTGGTAATGCGGAATTTAGCGGGTTTGGCAGTATTCCCCACCAAGAGATCGCCGATGACGATGGGGACGGCAGTACCGTCGGCAATGGTGCGAATGACCCGATCGCGATCGTCGACTAATTCCACTAACATCGTCGGGTCAACTGCCCCGGCCAGCTTAATATTAAAGGGTTCGCTAATTTTGGGATCGTTGGTGGTAAAGGTAATTTCCTCGTTAAACTGACCCACTTTATCGGTTTTCAGGGCAACTTTAAAGGTCGTGGATTGATTTTGCGGGATATTACCATTAAATCCGGTGATATCTAGCTCGAAGGGGGAAGATGCTCCTTCTTTTAGTGAAAGATTGCCGATCTCGAGTTCGCTAACGCCAATATTTTCAATTTTAAAAGTGGTAAAAGTTTGTGCCGTCCCGAAAAGAATGTTCCCAAAAGCGATAGGTACGGGAGCATCATCGAGAACGGGAGTGCCGTTAGGGTCGAGGGAAACGCGGATTACAGGAGGGGGAAGCGTAATGTTCCCAGTAATGTCAAAATTAAAGGGACTGGTAATTTGCGCGTCATCGGCTGCAAAATTCACCGTTGCGGCAAACTGTCCGACGTTCTCGGTTTTCAGGGCAACTTTAAAGGTGGTTGAGGGGGTATTGGGATTGAGAGTCGCGATAAACCCTTGGGTATCTAAAATAAACGCATCGGGGGACGTGCCAACCAGAGTGGGGAGACCGAGAGTCAGGGGATCTTGACCGAGATTTTCAATCTTAAACGTGGTAAAAATTGGCGTTGCACCTTGGATCCCATTGTCGATCGCGATCGCATTGGGTGGGTTGTCAACAATGGTCGGACCGTTGGGATCGATGGAGACGCGAATTTTTGGAGGGTTTGTGAGGAGTTCGGGGGCATTGGTACTGCCGATAGTATTGCCTCCCTCGTTAATCACAGTCGTTGAACCAGTCGTGGGATTTTGGTCGAAAGCATCTTGAACCTCAAAAGTGCTTCCAGAATTATTCCCAACCGTGGTATTGTTGAGAGTCAAACTCGTTCCCGATACTCCGGGTGCGGCACCATTCGCAATTCCACTGCCAAATTGAGAAGTATTATTCGTAATTTGGCTATTTTGAATCTTTAAAATCCCTCCATTCACATTACGAATTCCACCACCGCTTCCATTTTGACTTTGGTTTTCGGTAATGGTGCTGTCGATAATGGTCATCTGGGCACCGGCAGCATTGCTATCCTTATTGCCATCATTATCAATCCCGGCACCCCCGTCATCAAGGTCATCTCCCTTGGCAATATTTTTGCTAATCGTACTGTTTTCAATGGTTGCTTTTGCCAGTCCTTGCACGGTTCCGGTATTCATAATTCCCGCACCGTCATCCTCGGCATAATTTTCGGTAATCGTGGAATTGCGAATCGTTAATTCGCCCCCCGAGTTGAAAATTCCACCTCCATCATCGGAGGCATTTGGCCCCGCACCGACGCGTCCGCCTTTAATTGTGATGTCGTTTAAAGTGAGTTTGCCTTTGCCATTCTCGAATCCAACCGTACCGGGTCCGGCAATGAGAAAAATGCGAAAGTTATTATCATTACTAACTCGTTGAATGGTTGCGCCATTGCCATTAATCGTCAGATCGTCCACAATAACGGGCAATCCCGTTGCACCATAAAAGCCAGTCGTCGAGCCTTCAGCTTGCGTTAAATCAAAGGTCGTATTGGCAGCTAAATTAATAGTATCTGCTTCTGGGGTTGCATTGGCGTCCTTAATCCTCGCAATTAATTCATTAACATTATTAGCTGTAAAAGTGGCTAAAACCGATGAATAGGATGCCATCACTTCGGGTTTAAATGCCAAAGTCGCCCCGATCGCCCCCGTTGTATATTCTAACCCCCAAGTTCCGCCTAAAGCCGCATTTCCGGTTAAATCTGCTGAAGCGGCAATCGTTGCACCTATTATTTCCCCCAGTGCTTGCACGAATGCTCTTCCCTGTCCCCCTTTCGCCACTTGACAGCCATAGAGCAGGAGGTCAAACTTTAAAAAGGCATTTTGCCACTGTCGGAGCAGCGTTTGATACGTGTTTAAGTTATCGAGAGCAAGTTGGGTACTGCCGAGATATAAGCTGCCCGGAGCGCCGTGACAGATGAGGTGTAAGCTGGTAAAGCCGCGATGGCGATCGAGGTATTCGCTAATTTGGACGATGCCATCAACTTCGGGATCGAGTTGCAAAACCGTTGTGCCTTCGAGAACTCCCGTTACGAGGTGTTGAGAGTTGGGGATACTCGGATCGATAATGACCAGCATTCCTCGTCTGCGAGGGATGGATCGGACGCGAGACCGGACCGCGCGAGACGTGACAGAATCATTCTGGGTCGTGCCGTGCTTGTGAAGAAGATCGGATTTACTCATCGCTCAATTCTCGCGCTCCTCATTGACGCAGTCTTTGGTAACGGGTGACTGATTATAAGATTAGCCCGTCAGAGAAAAATTGGGGAGGGGCATTTTACGGATATTTTTTAAAGAAAGATTAAGCGATCGGGATTTTGAGGAAGTCGGAAGATTGATAATTGTTCATTGTTCATTGTTGATTGATAATTGTTCGTGGATATTGGTTCTCATCGTCTGACAGATTAAATCTAAAGGCAGATCGTTAGGGTCGTGACCAAACGGATTTTCAATTTCCAGACCGATCGCTTCAATGCCAAAGACGGTAAAACTAACAATTCCGACGACGATCGCGGTTCTCCAACCAAACTGACTCACTAATTGTGAGGGCAAACTACAACAGTATAAGAATAAGAGTTGTTTTAAATGAATCGAATAGGCTAAAGGAATTGGTGTTTTGAGAATGCGCTCGCATCCTCCCAACACGTCTACCATTGTTTCGAGGAGTTGTAGGATCGAGAGTAAATAGCTCATCTCAATTCGATCGCGATGGGATTGTTTTTTGATATAATCGCCAATCCAAAAGGCAATCTCTAAGGGAACGTGATCGATCGATTTTAATTGTGCGTGTCGTTCGGGAGACATGAGGTCGTGAAGTTCGCGATTCATGGGTTCGCTTCTTAAATGGAGTTTGGTCGCGATCGCAAAAGCAACTAAGAGATGGATCGTTGCGATCTTTTCAGTTCTATCTTGGGGGTCTTCTTCGGCAATTCCCATCCAGAGTTCCCGAGCGAGATTGCGGACGGTATTGACTAAAATTCCCCACAGTTTTCTCCCTTCCCAAAAACGCTCGTAAGCGGTGTTCGTTCTAAAGACGAGGAGCAATCCGAGAACGAGACTGGAAACAATACTGGTGCGAGGGGGTAAGGTAATAGGAACTTGTAAATAAAACAGTGTAGAAATGATAAGACTGAAAAGAATAAAGAAAACAACTTGGGGCAAAATGGTCGGAATCACTGAAAAATGCCAGTGAAAAATAAATTCAAACCAGTAATGCGGTTCAATGATTGCCGTGTGTCGATCGCGATCTAAAATTCTGAGAAACTTACGGGTTTTTACTAACTTACGAGTCATTCATCCAGCCCCATTTAAGCACAAAAGTGATGGTAATGCAATTCGAGCGATCCTGTCAATAGTGTTGCCATAGATTGCGTGAAAATCGTCAAGTATTTTTATAAAACTTAATGAATGGCGATCGCGTCTGTTTTGAGAGTTTGAGAGAGGTGATAAATATTAGTATGAGATTGTCAGAATTTCTGTATTTTTGGTTTTTGCAGTTACAATTGATATTAAGATTACATGCGTTGACCCGATACCCGATTATGGATAATTTCGCGAGTCTAGTTCGTACACTGAAGCAACAGGCAAAGCAGAAGCAACCTTTTATCGTTGGCATATCGGGCATTGATGGATCGGGTAAAGGGTATGTTGGGAATCAAATATTTTGCGCTCTCGTAAAATCTGGAATTGCCACCGAATTGATTGGCATTGATGGTTGGCTGCAAGTCCCCAGTCAACGATTTTCCGATCGAGAGCCAGCTTACCATTTCTATCAAAATGGCTTTAGATTCAACGAAATGTCACAAATGTTATTCGATCCCTTGTCTCGCGATGGCAGCGTAGATGTTTGGGTAAAGCACTCAGATCCATCCAATTCCGATGAGTTAATCGATTATCACTATGCGATTCAAGGGGCTGAGATCGTCTTGTTTGAAGGCATATTTTTGTTCCAAGATCGGTTTCACTTCGATTATCGGATTTGGATTGAGTGCAGCTATCAAACTGCCTTGAAACGCGCTTTACAACGAAATCAAGAAGGACTTCCCGAACAACAAATCATCGAGGATTATACGAATATCTATTTTCCCGCACAAAAGATACATCTGAAGGAGGATTGTCCGAGAGAACGGTGTGATTTTATATATCTCAACGATCCTCAATAACTTAGAGTGATGAGAAAATAAAGAAAGATGCTGATTAAAAAGAGGGAGATTTATGGATTCAATAAAAGGACTTCTAATTGCCTATGAAGTGAAAGAGTGTGAGGATAAAGTCAAAGGATTGGGTTTATTTGCCACAGAAGATATACCCAAAGGCACGATGACTTGGCAACCTACTACTTTAGTTCAAAAACTTTCTCAAGAAGAAGTATCTGCCCGGTTGAAGTTAATGACTAAAGAAGAAGCACATCAATTCATAAAACAGGCTTTTGTGATGCCCGGTGAAGATGACAAATTATGTATAAATCCCAAGGATGATGGTCGGTTTACTAACCATAGCAAAAACCCTAATCAATATGTACCCGAAGGAGGGAAGGAAGCATTTGCGGCTAGAGATATAAAAGCTGGTGAAGAACTTACTATTGATTACAGGGGACTGGCTTGTCCGAAATGGTATCAAGAGCTTTGTCAAAAATATGATGTGATGACAACCGATCGAGTCGTTGAATTTGATAAAAGACGGTACAAAGTATAAATCCAATCCCGAAAGCGATTAACTTCCGGCGATTTTCTCAATCCATTGCTTTAATCGATCGTAATGCGAACCTTGCCAATAAATCTGATGACAGTCCGTACATTGATAAAATTCATGATAATATTTTCGAGTTAAGGGTTCTAATTGTTCTTGAATATCTGCTTTGTTGACCGATTTCATTAAGCCATTACAGCGCGAACAGCGTTTAAACGGACTAATGGATGAAAACAAAGCAAAACGATTTAACACTTCTTGTAACTGTTCTTCCGGATCTTGATGGCGAAGCCAATAGCCATAAGTAATGCGAGATCGTTTCAACAAAGCAATATCGCGGGTCAGGACAATTCTTTGCTGTTGCTGGGAAAGAGCGGCTAATTCGGGATCGGAGTAATCATTTTCATAGAGAGTATCAAATCCCAAGAATCTCATCTGAGTGGCTAACTTCCCTAAGTGTACGTCTAAAACAAAACGAGTTATGGCTAACACGGGGCGTAACCTCGAGTCGGGGAGTTCTAACGAAGAAAAATGAGGATAAATACTCCAACGATCGCCCTCTCGGACTGGCTCGGAAAAGTCAACGATTTCTCTATTTTTGAGAATGAGTTCGACTTCGGGATGGGGAACGCCGAGGGCTTCAATGGTATCTTTAATAGAGGGGTTTCCTTTAAACCCGTGAGTAAACGATTTCTGTCGTCTTTGACGCGGAAGGAAATCGTTCAGAGAGGCATAAAACCGAAAACGGGTGCGATAGAGGTTACTCATCGATCTTAAGGGACAGAGCGTTGTAGATTCTTACCGATTCCCTTTATTTTAATATTAACTGTAATATTGATTTTAGCAGAAATACAGTCAATAAACAATATTTTTTAACGCGATCGTGCTGTCAATTGAGTCAGAATTTGGCGATTTTAATCTAAAGGATCGCAGCGAATTTCCAACAAAAATCCATCGGGATCGTAAAAATAAATGCCGCGTCCAGTTGGGCGAGAGACTGGCTCGCCGTCGAGGGGAACGCCATGCTGTTTTAAAATCTTAACAGCATCCTCGAACGCCTCGGGAGAAATATCGAATGCTAAATGATTGGCGCGAGTAAATTGGCATTTCGGATTGAGAGCGGGCGGGGATAATTCTGGTTCCCAGAACAAATCCAGTACCGTCCCGTCGGGGGTGATGAAATTTGCTACTTTTCCTCGGGCGACCAACGTTTTTAAGGTGCTGGGAATCTCTTCGCCTACGAGTTCGTGCAGCCCCAAAATCTGCCCGTAGAAGTGACGAGAAGTTTCTAAGTCTTTGACGTTGAGAGCGATGTGGTGTACCTTTCTCAATGCGCCCGAAGTCAGGCCGGATGAAGGGGTAGGGTGGCTGTCACTCATAAACAAAACGCTCCGCTTTCAATACGGGTAAAGTTGAACCTAATTTTATAATAGTGCAGAAAGAAAAGATAAGGGATTGCTCATATTTTCAGCAAAACCCAGAATACCCCGATCGCGATATTCATAAATTAGTTCTCCTCGAGCATCCAAGAGAAACGTTCCCCCCCGTTGTGTCAAATAAGATGACTCGGGTACATAAGTAGTCCAATTGCTCAAAACTTCGGTCATGTTTCGCAAGCGTAGGGTCGCTAATTCAAAAGGACGCTGAAAGCCTCTTCCTCCAGCAGTTTTGAAAAACGAACCTTTTATGGGGGGTAAAGGCGTACCGATTATAACTTCATCATCAGCAATTAACTGAGGGGCTTTCTTATCGCCTTTATAACCCCGAAACACTTCCTTCAGCGTTCCGGGACTACCAATCCCAGCACACATGAGCATTAAATTCAGCCAAGTTTTTTGTGACGCTGACAGCAAAGGAAAATTTATATTTAGACCCCGATAAAGTTTTAATGAAGCGTGAATTTCTGCTCTGGGATCGACAAATAGGCATTCGGCAGGAAATCCCGTATATTCACAAAACTTGAGACCCGAATTGCGGTTTCCAATGCCAATGGCGCGAATTGCGATCTCCTTTGCCATTAGCTCTTCTTGTTCTCTTTGCAGCCACCAAGCATATTCTAAACTATCAAAATCCCCCAACTGCGACCAAATCAGTACGAGCAACTGTGAAGTATGCGAGCAGCCATCTAAAACGGGTTGAATCTTGCCATCACTAACTCGCAAGCATTGAGTTTGATTCAAAATTGAGTAAATATCTGGAGATACGGAGCTTGTTGGAGTATTCATTTAGGCTTCGTGCAATGGTCTTCAGAGATGGTTTTAAACCTATAAATATGATTTTAACAGTTTTTTCTTCAATCGATCCAGAAAAGCAAGCAAACCAAAATGATTAACCCGATCGCACTAATCAATTGCTTCTGATTTGACTGAATTTTCATGGCTTCAGCAGTTAGATTGAATGGGGTTTCAAGCCGTTTATTTTTTGATTTGCCAAATTGGCGATCGTTTGGTACGATCTACATGGTTGGGTTGCAAATTGTGTCTATCGCTCCCTTCTCCGATCGCGTGAGGTGAAGGATTGGGTCAGAGCGTTAGCGATCCGGTAAGGGTCCAAAAATGATTTGCCCGGAAAACGTTTGTCCCGCGATCGGTTCTTCTCCCCCCACATTAAACACTTGCAAGCGTAACGTTTGTCCATCTTGTCCCACCACCGTCACAACTGCGTTATTACCGCTCAATCCCACAGAAGTCGATTCCGCAACAACCCCATTAATCAAAACATTGCCACTCGAATCGGTACTAATTGTATTGCCATCAATGACATAATCATCAGAGAGAGTAACGATCGCGGGAAAATTCCCTCGTTCCACTGTGACCGCGATCGTCGTCCCATTTTCATCGACAAACGTACCGCTATCTCCACTCACCCCGGGAGAAATAACAGTATCGTAGCTAGTCAGGGTAACACTCGCACCAACAGTAGTAGAACTGGCAAGCGGATCGGGAATTTCCGGAGCGATGGAAGCTGCCGAGGAAGAACTTGAAGTACTTGCAGCAACACTGCTCGAACTAGATGAAGCAGCCATGGGATCGCTGGCACCGCTAATGGCAGTGGCTAAAAAAGACCCCGAAAACCCAGTATTGCTTGGGGAAGGAGTTGCCGCGATCGCCCCCGCATCGATAAGATTGCTCGCCGTCGGCAAAGCCACGTTAAACCCATCAAAAAGCTGTCCTCGCAGCAGATTTTCAAACTCTGCTTGGTCAAACTGTTCGATCGGGCCAATTTCCCCCGCTATACTAATCGATACTCTCTGTTTGGCTTTCAGGCGAATGGGGGTAACGCTCGCATCATCTAGATCCGAGACCTCGATTTCTCCTTCAAGTACGCTAATCGTTCCCTCTTGTTTAACACTCACTTCGATCGCGTAGGTCGTTCCTCGGGTTGCCGCAACAATCGAACCCACGCAACCTCGGGCGACACCAGAAATCACCACTCGTCCCCGACTCACTTCTACGCAACGACTCCCGACCACAAAAGAAGAATTGCGACCGATGCGAATGGTGGCGTTATTGTTAAACTTAAGTCCGGCTCGCGCGCGTTCCGTTCTAACTTGTTGTCCCCTGCGGGCAACGCTATTCAAGCGAGCTTTTTGTTCTTGAATGAAAACGCGATCGCTGTCGAGAATTTCAATAATTGTGGCGCTGGTAATTTGTTGCGCTTGCACGGGAAGGGAGGAAAGCGCGATCGTGACAGACAATCCCACAAGAGATAGCGCTAAAAAGTTCCTGAAATTCATGATTTTGTTATTGGTTGTTGGTTATTGGTTATTGGTTATTGGTTATTGGTTATTGGTTACGGATATGGTGAAATTTGCCCTATTTTTCCTAAAACAATTGTACCCTATTAAAAACGGAAAACCGTGCGAACCGAACCTACAATAATTGTACTGTTCTCGCGAATGTGGCCGGGATCGGTAACGAGGAAAAATCCGGGGATAATGGACAGATTATCGTTGAGGCGAAAGCGGTAAAAGGTTTCAAAATGAAGGGCGGTATCCAAGTCCAGTCGCTCGATCGCAGCGCCGTCAATGATTTTGGGTGGAATTCCTAACATAACCGAGAAAAAATCTCCTTCTCGTCCGAAAGGATCGGCAATTCCGAGGGACATTAAACCCGTGGCACTGAGGGCGATCGCTTGGGATGTCCGCGATCGCGTTGCCGCAAATCCCCCCCAAGCCCCCAAAACCACGTTAGGATGGAGGCGAATTTGCATGGTAAAGTTGAGGGCGTGAATATCGGCGGGTTCGAGGAAAAATCCCGAGGTATCGGCGTTGAAACTTCCCGTTAACGTATCCAAGCGACCGTCACTCGCATAACCGTTCAGATAAGCTACTCCGGCAATAACATCTTCAGAAGGCTTGCTGAGAATTTGTACCCCAAAAGTGCGATGTTCGGCATCAAATAAGCCGCGATCGGAACGATTGCGAACCCCGTAAGCCATTTGCAAGCGGAGGCGATCGCTCACCAGCCAATCGAAGCCAAATCCCGCACTTAAAGCGCCTATTTGTAAGAAAGGACTCCCGGAGGCAAAGCGAGAAATTGCCCCATGTCCGGAGTCGAGATAGGGAGTATTGGCGGTGAGAACGTCAGTCAGGCTGAAACCGAGAGGTTTCACGGTAAATACGACGCGATCGTTAAAAGCTGCCGTGCGATATTCGAGAGAATTCAGGACGAGATCGTTACGCAAACCCGCTTGAGAATTGAGCAATGCCATGTAAGTATTGAGAACCTGAAAATTGGCAAAACCGAGATTGTCAAAATTCCCAGTGCTGAAAGTAAAGACAAAGCGATCGCGTCCGGTAAAAGAGGTTAAAAAAGCGAGTTGGGTTTGATGGGCGAATACTGTGTTGTTATTGCCCAAACCCGGTGGATTTCCCCCCGCCGGCATGGCTAAATTGAGAATGGTTTGACCGCCAAATTTTACGGTTGTTGAAAACTGATTTTCTTGGAGTTGGGTCACTCGTGCCTCTAAGCCATCGATTTCGCTTGAAATTGTCGCGAGTTCGGTTAATTCTCGGTTAAAGTTTTCCTTTAATTTTTGCACGGTTTCGAGATCGATCGCGAGCAAATTTTGTAAGTTCTGCAAACAATCATTTAAACCCGCAGCAAATTCATTGCGGCTGAGAATTTGGCCGTCGCGAAAGAGGCGATCGGGGGAATGATTTAAACAATTATAGCGTTCGGCGAGCGATCGCAAGGCTTCGTAAGCCCAATCGGTGGGCTGTACGTCTCGCAATTGAAAAACGGGAACAATCTCCTCAAAAGTGTCTTCTGGTGTTTCTTCCGGGAGAGAAAAATCTTCGCGATCGGCAGGGAAGAGAAGATCGGCAGCTCGGGGATAAGATTCTTGAAAAACGGGGAGAGATGATTCGGTAAAATCGGGTTGAGGGGATGGATTCTCCCGAGGTAAGGGGGAGAAAATCTCCTCGGATTGTGCGAAGACTGGAGGAGGTAAAAATAAGTGCAATGCTAGCAATAAACTGAGTCCGGACAGCGATCGCGATCGAGCAAATCTCATCTTGGATTGGATTCCTTTTTTGATTTTTCTAGCATAATATTTCACAATTATTCTTCTGCTTTAAGAATCTTCACCCGCGCAAACTTCAATCCCGTGACCCCCGGGAGGGGTTCGATCGCGCCGGATTCAATTTGCGAGTCGATCCAACCTTCCCGGACTAAATAGCGCAAATATTGATGGTATTCCGACCATTCTCCCTCAGTAGAGTAGGCAATGGTTAACATTCCCGGTTGGGTGATGCGGGTGCCGTTTTTGGCATCCACTCCCTTATCGATGCGCTTTTTGACAATTTCGTACCGGGTGTCCTTCGTCCCCATGACATCAAAGACTTTTTCCGTGTGTTCGTCGTGGAAAATATCCACCGTCGTATCCTGCACCAAAACCAGATGAGAGACGCCTAAAGAGAGATTGTAGCGCTTCTGGACCGCAAAACAGGTGCGGGCGCAGTCGCACATCGCCCTCAACTGTTCGTAGCGCAAACTGTGCAGGTGAAAGAGGGAAAATTGGGGAGCGATCGCGCTGCCGACATACATCATGCTATCGATACCGTCGGTGACTTCAATATCGCAGTAGTGAGGAAGAATGGCTTGCATCTGTTTTTGCCATTTCTCCCACGCGTCCCGCAGGTGCGTATTAATTTGACCGATGGCGCGATCGTAGTCCTCTCGCGCCTCATAGATGCACTGATGGGTATTTTGACAGGCTTTTTCGTAGGTCTGGAGAGCATCCAGTGCAGCATCCCCGCATTGCCGAAAATAGGGGAAATAAACCTCGATATGCTCTTGTAAATACTGTTGGGCAGTCATTTCATCTTCAACGCGGATCTGTTGGGACAGGCGCTCCATGTAGGCAAGTAAATCCGTTCGCAACTGTTGCAAAAACGCAATCTCTCGGTTGGCAAGGGCTGCATCCGCGATCGCCAGGGCCAAGTTAAACTGTGCCAATAAATCTTTCTGAATGGCTTGATTGCGGATCTTAGAAGAGCCGCGAATATCAGAGATACCGTAGAGAGGATAAACGTCCTTAAAAATAATGCGTTCGGGAGGAAGTCCCAAGCTGCGCCGTTCGCTTTCTTGCTGGAAGCGCCAAGCGACCGAGGGATGCACCCGAGCGAAATGTTCGCGACTGGCTTGACGTAACGCCGTTTTCAGGGCGGGAATCAGGCTTTGGGCGCGCAGGGCATCGAGTTGATCGAAACGATCGCCGCGATCGCTGCCCAAAATGGCTACCCCTAACAATTGTCCCTCATTTTGGGATTGACTCTCCCAACGCAAGGGAATTAATAATAAGGAACGGCAACCTCGTTTTAATAATTCTGTTTCGATCGCGGAAGAGCAACTTTCTTGCAGATCGGGAACATTCCAGATCCGATTGGCTTGAATCGCCCGTTGGAGGTGAGAATTTTCAAAACTGCCCAATTCTAAGGTATCGAGCGCTTCAACGCGATCGTCCTGACAGATAAAGAATTGCAGGATGCCACTTTTCAGACTGAGGATGGCTGTCAGGGAAGCGCGAAAGAGCGATCGCACCAAGCGAGCGACGGTAGAAAATGCCTCCGGATCTCCGACGATATCCGGGGGGTCGATCAGAGCATGGGTTAAATGTTGTAGGGTTTCGCGATCGCTCACCTCCAATCCTTCCCAGAGGAGTTGACCCGTCACGCGATAATTGTCCCATTGCATTCGCTCTTCTAAAGCCTGTTGGGAGGGAAAATCTCCCTCGTGCAGATCCATGTCTGCAAATTCGTCGCGATCGGGATCGATCCGTTCGACTTCGAGATATTGCGATCGCAGCCAAAATTGAAGGGTGCGGGGTTCGCCATTGAGGGAACTTTTCAAGATTGCGGTTTGGGGTTCCTCGAGCAACCGCCAGCGATCGGGTTCGATCCCGTAGAGATCCCGCAACACTAGAGGCAGTAAATGCAGGCGATAGAGTTTTTCTCGGGCGATCGCGTCGAAGTTGGCAAAGAGATCGAATAAGCAAATATTTTGCTCTTTGACCTCTCCATCGGGGGCAACCAGCCCGGTTAAGTGACAAAAGGCCTCATTGCCATAGAGGATCGTAAAATCTTGAGGATCGAGGATGGCTTGGAGGAGTTTGCTTTGTCGTTCGGTTTGAGCGAGCCAATGGGTCATCTTGGTTTTAGATCCGGTAAACTACTGCTATGCCATTAAAATCCCGGGGCAGAAGTCGCGACAGGGCAGTTTTAACCACCATAATCATGTTATAAGCAAAATCCCCAATGCGCGATCGAACGAACAATGAAAGTAAAAGATGTTATCCGACAACTCGAGAGGGACGGTTGGTATTTAGCGAGAACCAAGGGCAGTCATCGCCAATTCAAACATCCCGATAAGGCGGGAACAGTGACAGTATCGGGTAAATTGAGTGTAGATATGCCGATTGGTACGCTCAAAAGTGTTTGGCGACAAGCTCAAATTGAGGAGGAAAATTAATGCGTTACGCAATTGTTATTGAAAAAGGTCAAACCAGTTATGGTGCCTATGTTCCCGATCTGCCGGGATGCGTGGCTGTTGGGGAAACGTTGCAGGAAGTTCGAGAGTTGATTGCTGAGGCGATCGCATTCCATTTAGAAGCAATCAAGGAGGATGGTTTAACGATTCCTGAAGCTGTCTCTATTTGTGAGTATGTAGAGGCTTAGATGGAGAAACGCGATCGCGGAATTTCACTCTCACGGGAAAAACGTGTCTCGGTTTTTGGCAACCGACAATACTGAAGAGAACAGGTTTCGACTCTAAGAGATAAAATACTGCAAAAAGTGCTAAAACCATATACATTATGGTAGAAATTCTCGTATTAGACTTTTTAAAAGTCTAAATTTTCATAAAAAACCACGAATTACCACCTTCATAGGGATGAACAAGAAACAATTCAAGTTTTGCGTTATACTATTTGTATTGGCAGTCTTTGTGGTTTCCTCACAAAGTTTTGCCCAAACAGGTTCGCCAACTCCATCATCATCACCAGCACCGAGCGGATGGGATTCTTTTTTTAACACCACTTTTTGGCAAAATGTTGCAGTAGCAATTCTATCAGCCGTTTTAGCATTCTTGAGCGGCTATGCTTTGGCGGGATTAGGTAAGAAAAAAGTTAGTGACAAGAGACTTTCATATAATCTCTCTATTGAAGAGGGTCTTGTAAAAGTTGAAGAGAATATAAGACAAAAAGTTCGAGTTCTTTATGATGAAGAATTAATTGAGAATTTATATGATGTACGATTTGAAGTTGAAAATACAGGTGAAACAGTTGTCAAATCTCAAGAGATAAGATTTGAATTTCCTGAAGAGACAAGAATTTTAGATTTTTCGTTTAATCCAGAGCCTCAACCTGAGATGAAAGTAGAGAAAGTTGAATCAGGTTCTGGACTTAAGCCGCATGAAAGAAAGTGTAAGTTAGGTCATATTGAGCGAGGCCAAAGTTTAAAGATTCAATTTACTGCAACTAATAGGTTAGGTATCCAAGAAGTCACACCTCATCCTTTTAATGAAATTGGAGATGTTGATTTTATCCCTAAATCAATTACAAAAGAAATCAGTGATAAAGAACAAGTTGTGCAATTTCTCAGCCTCTCCATTCTTTATATTTTTGTCCCTTCTGCTTTGAATATAATTCCCTCTTTTCTCAGTACAGTCATGAGTGGATTAGTACGGCTATCTATTCTATTTCTTTTATTCAGGCGAATTGTTCCATTTTCTGAGATCCTTAGTAATGTCATTGTACGACTCGCCTCTGAAGATACAAAAAGAGACTTTGGCTCTATGGGAGACCTTTATAGTAGTGTCCTTGTTAGAGGCGATCGTAACAAAATTAACGTGTCTCATCGGGAAGAAGAAGAGCCAGATTCTAGCAGCTAGAATCTACTCAGAAGTTTTCCAAGTTTTTCTCCTTATTCGTTCGATGTGAAAATGCTTGGGAACTCGCAATCGCCGCAATAACTTTTCAAACCCTTCCTGCCCCGTTTTTATGAGTTCGCTTTTCGCTGGCATACGACTTTATTTTCCATCATTCTCCAGAAAATTCGTCATCCTCTTCTTCTAGCTCGGGCGTACTGCCAAAACGAGGCTGAGGGGGAATCGCCGCGACGATCGCGTCAATCACCTTATTCACTGGAATCACATCCAATCCCAGATCGTCGGCATAAGCCTGTCCTTGGGGCACGATCGCTCGCTTAAAGCCCAGTTTTGCGGCTTCTTTTAGCCTGAGTTCCATCTGCGAGACTAACCGCACTTGTCCCCCCAATCCCACCTCGCCAATGAGTACCGTGCGGCGATCCACCACGCGATCGCGGAAACTCGCCACCACCGCGATCGCCATTCCCAAATCTACCGCCGGTTCCGCCACCACCAACCCTCCCGCCGAAGCCAAATAAGCATCTAACTTAGAGAGGGGAACCCCCACTCGCTTTTCCAACACTGCCAAAATTTGCTGCAAGCGACTGTAATCG
>JBFRWJ010000642.1:0-12027 GCA_051439525.1 Spirulina sp.
GTGTATAAGAGACAGGAACTGCCGACCTTGGGCTTATGAGTCCCCTGCTCTAACCAACTGAGCTACCAAGCCTTTTTTTAAACCTTTCCTAGTATAACACGCAATTATAAAAATTACCACCCTAAAAACCAAAAAATAGAGCGTGAGAGTTAGCCCAGCCAAAGGGAGATGTCAACAAAAAATTACGGGAGAGGAAAACTCACCCGCAATTAAAATTGATAACTTTGAATTTTGCCTTCAATTAACGGTTTCTGGGTAAAAACGCCATAGGATTTGCCGCACCGCGTCCGGAGGGATGAATCTCAAAATGCAGGTGAGGACCCGTGCTAAAGCCCGTACTGCCCATCAGAGAAATTTTCTGACCTTGCTCCACCCGATCGCCCTTGCGCACGAGCACCTTGCTGTTGTGGGCGTAGCGAGTCAAACTGCCATCGGGATGACGAATATCCACCAAGTTGCCATAACCGCCAGAATTCCAACCAGCCGAGACGACTTCTCCCGATGCTGCCGCGTAGATAGGCGTTCCCGTCGGTGCAGCAATGTCAATCCCCTTGTGCATCCGTCCCCAACGAGGACCGTAGCCGGAAGTTAAAGTCCCGCGAGTGGGCCAAATATACCCATTAAACTCTTGCGGGCTGTTAGGCAGGTAGCGATCGCGATTCTCTAAAGGGGGAATTTGCGGTTCTACCGTTTGTCCTGCCGGCATTTGCAAGAGGCGATTGTACCCTTGTGCCGAAGACGGGGCAACTGCGACTAAAGGATTTTCAGCTTCGTTGACCCGTTCCGGAGAGCGAGCGATCGTGCGAGCGCGATTGCGAACGCGGTTGCGGTTTTGACGGAGATCCTCAACAGGAACCGTCAGAGCGGGTTCGGGTAAAGAATTACGTTCTGTCGGTTTTCTGACGATCGGTGTCGGGGTGTCTTCCGTGACGGGACGTACCGAAATCGCTTCGGATGCGGGAGCGGGACGTTGATTTTGCTGTTGGCGATATTCTTCCCGCAGCCGCATAATTTCATTCTTTAATTGCTGCAAGCGGGCTTCTTCTGCCGTATCGACGGTGGGAATCCGCGCTTGAGTCGTTTGAGCGATTAAAGTGGGTTCGGAAGCCTCTGCATAAACCACCGTCGGAGATTGACTGACGCGATCGCGGACTTCCCGAGAGCGAGGAATCTTTAACTCGCGATCGACTTGCAACAAGCGAGGATCGCTAATACCATTCGTTTGCATTAACTCGGAAACCGAGATGCCGTGACTGTCGGCAATCGTTTGTAGAGTATCTCCGATGCGAACGCGATAAACGGCTCCGGTGACGGCAGATAAGCTCACGGCTGTTTCAGCTTTCTGGGCGACACCATTGCGATTGACGGTGGGGACGATAACAGAATTCGTGGATTTAACCGCGATTGCTTGGGGAGTGGGAGCGATCGCCCCTCGGGGAACAACCACCGAATTTTTCCTAGGGATAGGCGCGATCGCTGGTTTAGAGCGTAATGTAGCGATAGATTTGGGAGATTTTTTTAAATCTTTACGAGGGGGAGATTCCTTCTCCCCGAGGGTTTTGCTGGGAGTGGAAATGAAGGGCTTCCGGCTCGCAGCTTGGAAAGTATCGGTCTTGCCACTTTCCCGACTCATTCCATTAATGGCTGGAATTTTTAAAGTTTGTCCGACCGACAAGATTTCTTCAGACTCAATGGCATTAGAAGCGGCAATGGCTTTGGGGGAAACCCCGTATTCCTTAGAGATATCCCAAAGAGTATCTCCTTGCTCAACTCTATGCTTAATGATTGAAGAGGTAACAACCGCAGGAGCAGGGATTGCTGCTTCGGTTTTTACCCGAGCTGCCGTTTTGCTCTCGGCGGTTTCGCTCTGGGACGAGCGAGCCCGCATCCCCGTTTTCGGGCCTGTTGGGGCGATCTCTAGGGGAGCGGCGGCCCCGGATATCGCATTCACAGGAACAGGAGCGTTGGCGATCGCGGCTTCTGTCGCCATCGCTTCTTTGTTGTGGCTGGGTAAGAGTACGCCAGCCGTTGCGCCCATGGAGAGGGCAGCAATGCCCAGTACAGTAGCACGAGCTCGACGTGCTGCTTCACTGGTGTTGGTGTTTTGTGCGTGCGGGGGTATCAACAACGACCTCCTAGTTGTAATGAGCGATTGAACTTTTGCTGTGGAAAAGGCGATAACTGCTGTTCTTTAACGGCTATTGTTATTGTTCCCAAAAGCGCGATCGCGATCGCCGACGTTCGGTAAATTGAGTGACCTAGGTCAGATTACTCTGCTTTCCCAAACAAGTCAACTTTGTCTCGGGTGGGGTTAGCATGGGAGTATTAAAATACACTTACCCGATCTCAACCCCCCTATCCGGATCGAACCCTTGAGGAATTGAAAGAACCCGAGGGGCTTATATCCTGAATGGTACGGAGTTGATGATTACTCTACGCCAACTTGGCAAAAACCGACAAGCCTCGACCCGAGGGATTATAGAAATTTCTTATTGTATTTGTAGTTTTTTGTATAGCAAGTTACAGAATTTACTGGGATTTCTCTTCAATTTCTGCCCTTCTGCCCCATTCACACCCGATTCGTATATAACTCTTAAGCAATTGGAAGGCGAACAGAGAAAAATAAGCGCGCAACAGGTCGTATAATTGGGATCTTAGAGGCAATCATCAATAAATTGCTCCAAAACGATAAAGAAATCATCTGTTTTCCCTTCCCGCCAATCCCCCCGGAAAAGATTGCAGATACCCCAATTGTCTTCTGGCTTCAAATAAAGCGATCGCCACGCTCGTTGCTAAATTCAAACTCCGAACTCCTTGCTGGCTCATGGGGATATACAAGGTTTCATCGCATTTGTCAAGGGTCTGAGGAGATAAACCGGAAGTTTCGCTGCCAAATAATAACCAATCCTCCTCGCGAAAGGAAAACTCAGCATAACTGAGATGGCCTCTCACGCTAAAACCCAGAGCGCGTCCCCCGACCGAGTGCCGAAACCCCTCAAACGCTTCGATATCTGCATGGTAATGAAAATCGACATAAGGCCAGTAATCCAAACCCGCTCGTTTGAGATGGCGATCGCTAATTTCAAAGCCAAGAGGTGCAACCAAATGAAGCTGCGTTTCAGTCGCGGCGCAGGTTCTGGCAATATTTCCCGTATTGGGGGGAATTTGGGGACGAACGAGAACGATTTTCGGCATGAGAACGGGTTAATTACTGAGAAGAAATACTTATGGGAAACTCGATCGCTTCTTCATCCCGATCGGAGCGATTTAATGGCGATCGGTGATTGATTAGTAATCGTAAAGTCTTGTGACGTTAATGACAGCAAGGGGATCTTTGGGCCGATCGGCAAAAATCGAAAAACAAACAATAAAGAGAGAAAAAAGTCAAGTCTTTAAGCATCAGTCGATCTTGGCCGAGCAGATAAGCAAATCGGAACGATCGCTCCCCCGGGAGATCCCGAAGCCGATCGAGCGATCGTCCGGGTTCAAGCTGCCATCAACTGACAGAGTTTATCTTCTAATTCCCGTTCTTGTTGTTCGGCTTCTTGAATGCTGCGAACGATAATTTCCCGAGGAGACCGTCCTCCTTCCCATTGAGCGAGCCATTGTTGAGCGGTATTTCCGTCTCGCAGGATTTTGCGGAGGGGAGAGAGAAAACAACTCAACCCCCTCTGTTTAGCCAGAAGGCTGGTTTCGTTGTAGATTTCTTCAATCCAATCGCGTGCCGAAAGAGTTCTGCCGTCTTGCCAGTGTTGTAACGGGGCATTTAAACTGTCACGAGCAACGGCGATCTCATTGGCATCGGCGAGCTGCATGAGGTCTTCTGTCCCCAAGGAACTGAGAAGGAGGGGATCGAGGTCGGGTTGTTCTTGCAATTGCAACAGGCGCACCTCGAGGAACGCCACAATTGATAAGAGAGCAATGGGATCGATAACCAGATCGCAAATTCGCAGTTCGAGACGGTTGAGATCGTAAGGACGGCGATCGCCATTGGGACGCACGGACAGCCAGAGATGCCGGACATTTTGCATGGTTCCCCGGGCTAATTGTTCTTCCGTCCAGCGAATAAAATGGGCGTGATTTTCAAACAAGGGGACTTGGGGGGGCGTTTTGGGGAACATTCCCCACCGGGTGGAATGATAACCGGTGACTTCTCCATCTAAAAACGGTGAAGAGGCACTCAAGGCTAAATATAAGGGGGCTTCCACCCGCAAAAGGCGGCAGGCTCGCATTAAGGTTTCCGGGTCGGAAATACCAATATTAATATGGACGCTCGCCGTAACAACTTTAGAGTGGTAAGTCTTCTCAATATAAGTATGATAGGGATTGCCGGGATCGGAGCGATAGAAGTGGCGGGTATCTCCGAGAGAGAGGGTGCTGCCGGGGATAATGGTGTAATCTCCAAGCGATCGCAAATAAGTCCGCAAGCGGTGTCGGGGACGAACCAAGGCACAGAGCAAGCGATCGTAACAGCAATAGGGAGCCGTGGTATACTCCACATTGCGACTGTCCGGTTCGCGCACGAAACCGTTTAAATTTTTAGCAATTTTGTCAGACAGACCGACGATATCGCCTTGGGACGAACCCGTATAGAGTTCGATTTCACAACCTTTCGATAAGAGCACGATTAAAAAATTCCTCGATCGCTTCTGATTTTAATAAACCACATTCCCCATCACTATGACCGAACCTTTATCTCTTCCGATTTCAAATCCGCAAGCATCGCGATCGCGTTTGCGATTGCTGAGATTTGCCCAATCCTTGTGTCAGGACGTCCCTAAGCCACATTGGGGATCGGATTTAATACGAGTGAGGGAGAATTGGTATTATTTTATCCCAATGGCGATCGCTTTGTTGATGATGTTGAAGTTGTTGAGCAACGCGATCGCACATTCTTAAAATTCAAACAGCACAAAACATGAAATTCAGGAATAATGGAACCCAATTCAGTCCCCATTGGGGCAATTATTTAGCAATTTCCCTCTTGACTGGCTTCTGTTGGACGAGTTTTCTTCCTTCTGCGACCGTTGCACAAACGCTAAACCATCCGACTAAAGACATCGAAATTGCGCGATTATGGATTAAAGAGGAATTATATTTCGGTCGCGCATTACCTAATGGTAGCATGGTATCCGACGAACAATGGCGAGAATTTGTCGAAGAGGAGATCTCGCCGCGTTTTCCCGATGGTTTTTCCGTAGTAGATGTAAGCGGATATTATCGCAACACCCGAGAAGCAACAAAATTGTTAATTATCCTCCATCAAAACACTCCTGAAGTTGAAAAAATGCTGGTTGACATTATTAAGACCTACAAACAAAGATTTCAACAGGAATCTGTATTAAGGATTCGCGATCGCGTCCGAGTCCAGTTCTAACCCATTCCCATCATGGAGGCGGCAATTTCGTCTGTAATATCTATCCAATTTATCCCGATCGGCGATCGCATTCATCGTCAGAAGGGAGCAATGAGGGCGGTATTTGTTGCCGAGCGGGTTCGTACCAAACTTGACGATAAATCAACTCCAACTCGCTACCAATTTCCGAAAAATAATCCATTTGTTGTGCTTGTAATGTCACCATAACTCGAAACACCAAAAGTGCAAAAATTGCCACGATCATTCCCGCCGCCGTCGTAATTAATGCCTCACCAATTCCCGCCGCCGCTCTCGAAGCATCGATCGCATCTCCCGACCCGATATTTAAGTTTTCAAAGGTTCTAATTAATCCCGTGACCGTTCCCAATAATCCCAATAAAGGAGCGACGGCGACAGTCGTTTCAAGGAATTTCTCTCCTTTTTGCATCTTGGCAAATTCTTTATCTCCGGCTGCTTCCATGGCTAAGCGAAACGTTGCCGGAGAAGGGGTTGTTAATTGCAAGGGAGCCAATAAAAAACGACCGATCGGTAAATAACTTGCACCTTTGGCAATATCGGCAGCTTTGGCTAAATTGATGCGCGACATCTCAATCACATCCCGGGCGATGCGATCTTCTTGAATTAACAAACGAATCCAAAACCAAGCTCGATCTAAGGCACAAGTTAGAGTAAAAATAGAGAGGAGAAGGAGAGGATAGACGATCGGCCCTCCTCTAAACAGAAACTCATAAAGGCGAATCATAAATTAGGTAATAAGTAATGGGGAATCGGGAAGGGGTAATTGATAATTGTTCGTCGAGGGATGATAATTAATAATTGTTCATTGATAATTGGTCATTGTCCAAAGTTCCTTTATCCTCGATTTTAGGGGCAATCGGCACGATCGCTTTCCTATTGGCTGTCTTGTCCTTTTTGCCCGAGTTCCGCAGACGAGAAACCCTAGGGGAAAGTTCTCCGGTTATCTCTGAGTTTGTTTTGCCCCAACAGCAGGAAGAACAATGGATTATTGACGGCGATCGCGCCCGAGAACTCCTCGCAGGAGAGGCAACTCTCCTCGATGCGCGTCCTTTTAAGTTACCCCACCAACGCCCGAAAAATGCCCGTCCCATTGCTTGGCAGGATTTTTCCCAACCCCATGCCCCCCACCGAGGCAAACTGTTAGAAGATGATGCCGTATTGACCGAAAAATTACAAGCCTTGGGGATCGATCGCGATCGCCCCGTCGTCGTCTTCGGCGATCCCTTGGCAGGATGGGGAGAAGAAGGGCGAATCGTTTGGATGTTAAGGACTTTGGGACATCCTCGCGCCTATTTTGTCGATGGGGGAATGTCCGCGATCGCCAATGTGAATGTCACCCCGCCACCCCAACAAGGGAATTTTACCGTACAGCGCGTTTCGACTTGGGACATGGGGGTGAAAGAACTCGAGAGGGCGATCGCCCAAAATCGCCTCGTAACCATCGATACCCGAGAAGCCCGAGAATATGAAGGACAAACTCCCTACGGCGAATCTCGGGGGGGACATATTCCGCAAGCGATTCATTTATACTATAAAGATTTGTTGGATGAAGAGGGAAAACTCTTGGGACGAGAGGAAATTCTGGTCAAATTGCAAGAAAAAGGCATTGTCTCCGAAACCGCGATCGCCGCTTACTGTACCGGAGGCGTGCGATCGGCTTGGCTGACGGCTGTTTTGGTCGATCTGGGTTTTGAGGTCAAAAATTACGCGGGCTCGATGTGGGAATGGTCCTCCCTTCGAGATCGCGATTATCCCCTTGTCAGTTACCAGTCACCAGTTGGAGAAGAGGGGAAGAGGAGAGTCCAACAACCAATAACCAATAACCAATAACCAACAACCAATAACAAATAACAAATAACAAACATTAATGTATTTGCAGCATTTATACTTAAGAAATTTTCGGAACTACCTCGAACAAGAGGTAAAATTTGAAGCACAAAAAACGATTATTGTTGGCAATAATGCTCAGGGAAAATCAAACCTTTTAGAAGCCGTCGAACTCCTCGCTACGCTTAAAAGTCATCGCACCAGCCGCGATCGCGATTTGGTCAGAGAAGGCGCGATCGCGGCGCAAATCGAAGCCACGGTACAAAGAGCTTATGGCAGCACCGATCTCGGTTTAGTTTTACGCCAACAAGGTCGCAGAACCGCCCGACTCAATCAGGAAAACTTGCGCCGTCAAATGGATTTTTTAGGACATCTCAACGCCGTCCAATTTTCCAGTCTGGATTTGGATTTAGTGCGGGGAAGCCCGGAAAATCGGCGCAATTGGTTGGATTCTTTACTGGTTCAACTCGAACCCGTTTATGCTTACATTTTGCAACAATACGATCGCGTTTTGCGCCAGCGTAATTCTCTCCTGCGAAAACTCAAAAAAGCGGAAGAAAAACCCAGTCCAGAGACCTTAACCCAACTGGCACTCTGGGACGCGCAACTGGCTGCCAATGGCTCGCGAGTGACGAGACGGCGATCGCGGGGTTTAGCGCGCCTTGCCCCCATTGCCCGGGAATGGCACGCTCGGATTAGTGGAGAAAAAGAAGTCCTAGAAATCAATTACACCCCCAATATCAATTGGGATCGCGACGATCCCGAAACCGTCCAACAGGCTTTTCTAGAGCGAATTCGCGATCGCCAAATTCCAGAACGCCATCAAGGGACGACTTTAGTCGGTCCCCATCGCGATGAAATCGAACTCGCCATCGATCGCACCCCCGCCCGATTTTACGGCTCCCAAGGGCAGCAGCGCACGTTAGTTTTGGCCTTGAAATTAGCTGAGCTACAATTAATAGAAGAGGTGATCGGCGAAGCGCCACTTTTGTTGTTAGATGATGTCTTGGCAGAATTAGATCCCAGCCGTCAAAATCAACTCCTCGAAACCATTCAAGACCGCTTTCAAACCTTAATCACAACCACTCACATTCACGCCTTTGACGCGCAATGGTTGAATGCGTCACAAGTTTTATCGGTCATGGAGGGTGATATCAGTATTTTCTAGGAGAAATTTAACCCTTATAATTGCCTCAATTCCCGATTACCCATTACCGATTACCGATTATCCCAACTCAATGCAGCACACAGAAATTCAATCTCTCGGTCACTCTTTGCGACAAATCGATCGCAAACTCCTCAGCCACGATCGCGGTGCGGGAATCGAACGGATATGGTATCAAGGAGGCGAACCCTATTTCGATCTATTTATCGATTGGCGAGACGACGAGATTGAATGGTTTCAGCTCACGTTGAGGGGGCGATCGATTTCTTGGCATCGCCAGAATCGGCAGTGGCAAACGGGCAATACCAATGAATTTCGCTGCGATGACATTACCTTTTATGCCGCCAGTAAGATTGTCGAGAGCGATCGCTTCCCCGATCGAGAATTTTTCGAGCTCGCGGGTGCGATCGTGAGAACTCGGACGGGGGAAGTCCTTTTTGACAAGCTCTTCGACCTGTTTCAAACGACCAAAGCGAAAATCGGTTAAAGAATTTTTCGCCGCACCCTTCCCTTTTTCGGAATTCTTTGCTATCTTAGATATTCGTGTGCAATGCGCGCTCGGGTTGCTAGCTCAATGGTAGAGTACTCGGCTTTTAACCGATTGGTTCTGGGTTCGAGCCCCAGGCAACCCATTTTCAATGAACAGTTATTAATGAACAGTTATTCATTAACAATTATCAAGTTTCCAACTCTTGCCGCAATCCAATCACGCGATAAACATCGACGAGGTGTTGTTTGCCCTTGAGGGAGATCGGTCCCCAAGGTTCCACCTCATACGCATCTTGGAGGTGGACGAGAGTCTCTTTCGCAATGAGAATGCGACAATCTGTGGGTTGGCGTTGCTTTTGGCAGGCTTCGAGACGGGCGGCAGTATTGACGGTATCCCCTAAAACCCCATATTCCAAACGATCTTTGCCCCCTAAAGACCCCACCACGACGGGCCCGGTAAAAATGCCAATTCGCATTTGAATTGTTGGCAAATTTCCCTCGAGACAAACTTGATTAATTTCTGCAAGACGAGCGTCGATCGCTAAAGCACATTCAACCGCGTGTTGGGCATCGAGTTCTACTTCTGCTTTCAGCAAGCGGGACATGGGTACGCCAAAAACTGCCATAACCCCATCCCCGGTAAACTTATTCACAATTCCTTCTCGGGAGAGCACTTCTTGGGTAATCGCTCCCAGAATTTCATTTAACCAATCCAATAAATCCTCGGGAGCCATCTTTTCAGAAACCGTACTAAATCCCTTAATATCCAAAAACAGCAGCGTTGCCGTTAATTTGACCCCCGGTAACTTCCCGGCCTTGAGCAGATTATCTCGCCCCCGCCAGAGTGCCTCAGCAATTTCGGGGGAGGTATTTTGCCCCAGTAACTTCATGACGATTTGCTGTCTGAGGTGATCCTCATAGGACTGATAAGTGACGACCACGGCAACGGCGATCGCGAACCCCAAAGCAGGAGCGGCAAGAGGAATCCATGCCGAGGCGTTGAAGAGCGTAAAACAAGTGCCAACCAAAGCGCCCAAACCCAAGCCAACAGCAATACTTAAAGAGAGGGGATGGCGAAATTGCCAACCGACTAACCCCCCGCACAGACTCCAGCCGAGCAGCCAGAGGATTTCTGCCCATTCCGGCCAGAACCACACTAAAGGTTGTTTTCCCGTGGCTGCATCCAGAATTTGACTGACCATCTGGCCGTGAACGACAACCCCGGGCATTTTGCCATCTCCGGGTAAAATCGGACTGTAGGGAGTGAGCAGCCGATCCTGCAAGCTGGGAGCGCTACTGCCAATTAAGACAATTTTGTCTTCGATCCAGTCCCCCTCGAGTTGTCCTTCGAGTACATCGGTTAAAGAAATCTCTCGGGCGAGATCTCGGGCGGTGCGGTATTTTAAAAAGATTTGATAGCCTGCCGCATCCACGTTGCGATAGCCCCCCGACATCGGATCGAGGCGATAAAATACCGTTTCGCCAAGCTGCATGTATTGGGGATGGGTTTCGCTCGCTTGGGGGAAAATTTCCAGATCGGCAAGATATAACAAAGCCAAACGCAGGGAAAAAGAAAATAAAACGCCACTGTCCTTAGAGTCGGCAAACATGAGATTGCGACGAGCGACACTATCGGGATCGATCGCGATATCGTTAAAACCGTGTTGGTCTGGGGGCGAGGCGGGAGGGGGCGGCGTTCCTGCTAAAATATCGATACTGCGAATGGTGATGAGATTGGGTTTTTTAAACTGTTCCACCAATTCCGCATGACCGGGTTCGACGGGAAATTCGCGGTAAACATCCAACCCGATCGCTCTGGGTTGAAACGATTGCAAGCGAGCGAGGACGTTCGCGAGAACGCGATCGCTAATCGGCCATTTTTGCAGCGATCGCAAATCTTCTTCGGTAATGGTGACAAAAACCAAACGCGAATCCCCCCGAGCGCGATCGCTCCACTGCATCATGCGATCGTGCAGGGAAAGATCCATCCCTTCAAATACACCTAACTGCCGCAAGCCCAACAGGTTACCGGTTACGATCAGAACTGAGATTGTAATGACTTTAACTCCCGTGAAATCGGGAAAAGAGGTTTGTACCTGTTTGGCCAACCGAGATAGCATTGAGAATTTGGTTTCCATATTCCCTTGGAACAACGATGAAATCTGAAGGTGGACTTCGTTTCGATCTGCAATACACCCATGATAAATTCCTCAGAAAATGAGTTCGGAACATTGGTCGCATTTTCCGGATTTCTAATACAAACATTAACAAACTGGCATCGATCGCGACTTTTAGGATTTACTGGAGTGAACTACTGCTATCCAATCACAGTGATGATGGCGGTGTCCCTTTTCACTGGGGAGCGCCCTTACCAAATCGTTGGCGTAGCCCATCGTTCTACCACCTCGTCTTCTTGGTTTACTATCAAAGAATAACACGGGCTGAAAAACCGCCAGTCGGTGAGGGGGGAATCCGGAAGTTGTCTGCACCCCAGGTTAGAATCCAGTCTCCCTCGGGGGAGTTCATCGTGTAGACACCGTCAGTCAGAGAATGCAATTTAGCATTATTATTACCACTTACAATCGTGTCGAGTTGCTCCCGCGCGCTCTGAAAACTGCCCTCTCGCAAACGATTCCCTGCGAAATTGTCGTTGTTGACGATTGTTCTTCCGACGGGACGGGAGATTATCTCGCAACCCTGGGTCAGACCGCGCCCGAGGGAAAAGTGATCTATCATCGCAATGCCACGAATCTCGGTCACGCTCAAAGCGTCAATGTTGGGGTCGCTCGAGCGACGGGGGTGTGGATTAAAATCTTAGACGATGACGATTATCTCCATCCCCAATGCCTTGAAGTCATGCAAGAGGCGATCGCCTTACGCCCTCAAACGGTAATTTGTTCCTGTCAGGCGGTGCAGGTCAATGCTAAAGAACGAGAAATCTCGCGGACGTTCCCCGTGGGGGTGGGGACGATTTGCTATTTACCTCAAGAAGATATCCATTGCGGTATGCTGTTGGAAGAAGTCCCCTTCGGGACTCCCGTACAAGTCGCCTTTCGTCGGGATGCGATTGAGCGAACGGGGGGCTGGGATTCTTTTTTTGATAACAATTTTGACGATATCGACTCTTGGATCAAAATTTCTTGCTTTGGCG
>JBFRWJ010000643.1:0-8608 GCA_051439525.1 Spirulina sp.
CGGCAACTTTGGGATTATGTCTTGAAGGAGTCAGTAGCGGCGCGTTGACCACGCCTGTAAGAGTCCGTTATTGGACTACTTCCGAATCCCCGTCTCTTTAGAGCGGGGAGGGTCAAAATCAACACATTTATGTTGCCGATCGAGTTGATTTTTCAGAGCTTGATTTTTCAGAGCTTGATTTTTCAGAGATTCACTTCTATGGGCAAGGAGAGACTCGAACTCTCATGACCAGAGGCCGCTACATTTTGAGTGTAGTGCGTCTACCAATTCCGCCACTTGCCCGGTTTTTTGTCAGTTTTGTTATTATAACCTACTTTTCCGCCATCGAGCAAGTCTTGATAATCTGGAGAACTGGCCCAGCGATCGATCTCGCGAGCGCGGAGGACGGGGACGGGGTGGGTTAATTGGCTGCTTTGGGTGGTTTTCAGCATTTCTCCCAGTTCTGTGGCGCTCATCTCGTCGTAATCTCGAGCCTGATCGATAAACGCATCTAAGTTTAACATCGGGGCAAGACGGGGGGAGCCTCCTGCCAATTTCATCAAGACTGACATCACCGTGCGGGGATTTTGGGTGGCTAGCAGGGCCGCGCGATCGCAGCTAAACTCGGCACAGCGCAACCACTCTAACATTTGCTCCTGTAGGGATTGAGCGATTAAAGTTCCCCAAACGGGTAAAATATTCGAGGCCAGAACGATTAAATTGGCAAGGGTTAAATAGACTCCGTGCTCGCACTTGAGATGTCCCAATTCGTGAGCCATTACCGCCTGAATTTCTTCAGGGGTCAGCATTTCCACTAAGGCGGTATGCAGCACCATGAACGGCTTTTTCCCCCGCATGGCAAAGGTGTAAGCATTGGGGACGGGATTTTGTTGAAGGTAGAGTTGAGGGGGTTCGAGATCGAGAATTTTACAAGCATCCAAGAGGAGATCGTGCAGGTGGGGGAGTTGGCGATCGCTCACCCGCACGCTGGAAGCAATATTATTAAGATAAAAAAATTCCTCGGCCACGGAGCCTAACAAAGTGCGGACGGCAACATCCATACCCGGCAGTCGTTTCAAGGTATTGGTGGCTGCCAAGTCAAGGGGATGTCGGAACAGATCGGCTTTGAGTCCAATTAACGGAATTTTGTTAGATACCATGATTTGAGGAAACGGGGATTGAGGAAGGGGAAACCGAATTTTAATTAAATAGCCAGTTTTGCACGCGAATCAGACTTTCCCAGTCGGGTTTTCGGCTCAAGCCGTCCTCAATATTTTCTTGGATTTCTTGACGAATTTCCGAACTAAACGCCATGACTCTTTGGACGGCTTCGATGTGATCGCGAACGCCTTTGCTTCCCGTATCTAACAGGGCGAGGGCGAGATTGATGCGACCTTGAGGGGAATTCTTATCTAATTTTACCCCTTTCTGTGCCGCCTTGAGTGCTTGTTGGGGCTTATCGACGAGGAGATAAAGCCAAGCCAAACTCGACCAAGCGGTTGCGTTTTTCTTGGCGCGATCGCAAATTTCTTTAAAGACGGGAATGAGCGACTCGGGACTTTCTCCATTTTTATAGCGTTCTAAGCCACTTTCATAGAGAGCGGAAACTGATTCAACCATAATTGAGGGAATAGAAATTCAAGAAATAGAGGAACGTCGTGAGTATTGGGAGCATCGGGAGATGGGGAAGATTCATCCTTCATCCTTCATTTTTCATCCCTTCGATTAGACTCCGAAGGATTTACCGCAGCCGCAGGTTTGGTTAGCATTGGGGTTGGTAAATTCAAAACCGCCACCGATTAAAGCCGTACTGTAGTCGAGAACCAAACCGTAGAGATAGAGCAGGCTTTTCGGGTCGCAAATAATTTGAAAGCCGTCGTAGTCGTAAACTTCATCATCATCGCGGATGTTGGCCGGATCTTCAAAATCCATCAGGTAGGACATTCCAGAACAACCGCCATTGCGAACGCCAACCCGCAAACACAGGTCTTTTCCTTGTTGATTTCTCAGGACTAATAAATGCTCTAAGGCAACCGGGGTCAGTTGAATCCCCTGTTGAGGGGCTTGAGTGGCTTGAGTCATGGATAGAAGAACTCCTAACAATTTATGATGAGAATCTCGCTTAAGAATATTTTACTATAACTCTAGTAGCGAGTTCTCTCTATCTCGCGATGGTTATTGGTAATTGGTGACGGGTGAGGGGGTGACTGAAAAGACTGGTAACGGGTGACTGTTCCGCGCTACAGTAGATTAGTTCGATTAGTATTTGTGTTGGCTATAAGGTGGCGGGCTAAGTATGAGCAATCTCCCTCTCAATACCATGCGTCGGTTGAAAAAAATTCCTCAAGTTCCTAGTGTGTGGGAAGGAGATCGGCGATCGCTAACGGCTTTAGCGCCAGAATCGAGTCAGGAGGGAGAAGGGGGGGACTGCATTCTCTGGGTGGACGGTTCGGAAGGCATGGTGCGAGCCATGGAAATCGTCTCCCCAGAAATTGGCGTGGAGGCGATCGCGAGAACGTTACTGCGGGCCATTGAAAGCCCCCAAAGCCCCGGACGACCTGCCAGACCGAAAAAAATTGTCGTGCGCGATCGCGAAATTCAGTTTTTCTTGCGCGGTGCTCTACAAAATCTCGACATTACCATCGATTACGTGCCCGAGTTGCCCATCATTGACGAACTATTTCGCAGTTTCGCCGAGTTTCAAAATGCCCGTCCTCCCCGCTTGCCTCCCCAATATGCCAAGCTGTTGCGAGAGATTGCCGAAGAAATTTGGGAGATTGCCCCTTGGGAATATTTAGAAGATTGCGAGATTCTCGCCATTGAGTTAAATTATGGCGATATTGAGAGCTTATATGTTTCCCTTTTGGGGATGTTGGGACAAGAATACGGGGTGTTGCTCTATCGGTCTTTAGATTCCTTAAAGCGATTTCGCGCCTCCGCGATCGAACGGCAATCGATGGAAGCATTAGAAAGTGCCTTTTTGTCTCAAGATTGTTTGTTCTTGAATTACGAAGCCGATGAAGATTCTGACTTCGATCTCGAAGATGAGGATGCCAATTTAGCCGATTTGCCCATTGAGGAGATCGTTCCCATTTTTGGCAGCTTGCACCCCTACGAAGGCTTGCGCCCTTTTTTAGATGAAGAGGAAGCGATCGTGGTGTATTCGGCTTTGAAGGCGTTAGTCCTGTTTTTTGAAGAATACAGCGATACCATTGAAGACGAAGATCGGATTCCTTTATTAAATCAGTCCTACACCATCGAATTGCCCGAAACCGATTCTACCCGTAAAACTTTAGAGGTGGGCGTCAAGACATTACCGGACTTAACCGACGAACTTTTAGAAATGGGCGATGGGGACGAGGATGAAGATTCCCTAGAAATTCGCGACGATTTGTTCCCCGATAAATCCTTTGTCAGTATTGGAGTACTGCCTTGGTCTACGGTCAAACAAGTTCGAGCCAATCCTCGCGCCTATAATCAGCTGAGGGAGTTTCCCGAAGAAGGAGAAGGTCTACCCATCATTCTCGTGCAAACCACCCGTCCGAAGGCCAAAGACGCGATCGTTCGCATTCAAAATGAGGGGGGAATTGATGCGATCGCGTTTACCCCCGGAGAAGACCCCTTGAGCGATACCCATTACGATTTGGGATTGGTGAAAACTGGAGAAGGGGTTCTCTATGTTTTCTCGGAATTTACCGGAGACGATCCCAATCACCTACGTGCGAAAAAGAACTGGATTCAACGCTTGAAGAAAACCAAGGGTCATTGCGGTTTGATCGTAGCCATGGGGGTGACGGGGGCTTCTCGAGGCAATCCCAAACTGAAAGATATGCTGGCTTTATTTGAAACCCGCGCTCTCAATTCCGAAGAGTTGGGCATTGGCACCCTACAATTAATCCCTCAACTGATGGGGTTTGAAATGGATTGGTAATCGGTCGAAAATTCACCCTAGAGGCCATACCGAACAATGAACGATTCCTCCGGCTTAAGGCAGAGGCTTGCATTCCCAAGAGCAATAAATTTCCTGCCCCCATACCCAAGACCCCCTAAAATTTGATAGCCTAAGAAAATTAGCTTTGGAAACGAAAAAAAGAGCGTGGATATTTTAATTGGTCGAGGTAAAACCGCTCGACGAGCTTACGGATTTGACGAAATTGCCCTCGTCCCCGGACAGAGGACGCTAGACCCGAGTTTGGCCGATACTCGCATGACCATCGGCAATATCGAGAGGGAAATTCCCATTATTGCCAGTGCCATGGATGGCGTAGTGGATGTCAATATGGCGGTCTTGCTCTCGGAATTGGGGGCGATGGGGGTACTCAACCTCGAAGGCATTCAAACTCGCTACGAAGACCCCTACCCTGTTTTAGATCGCATCGCATCGGTGGGGAAAGATGAATTTGTCGGGTTAATGCAGGAGCTCTACGCCGAACCCATTAAACCCGAATTGATTGCCCAACGCATCAAAGAAATTAAAGATCGCGGCGCGATCGCGGCGGTGAGTTTGACTCCGGTCGGTGCTTTAAAATACGGCCAAACCGTTGCTGAAGCCCAAGCCGATCTCTTCTGCATTCAAGGGACGGTGGTTTCCCCAGATCACATTTCTCCTGCCAACATTACACCTTTAGATTTAGTACGGGTTTGCCAAGAAATGCCCATGCCCGTCATGTTGGGTAACTGCGTCACTTATGAGGTGGCCTTAAAGCTGATGAAAGTCGGAGCGGCGGCAATTTTGGTGGGCATCGGACCCGGTGCCGCTTGTACCTCTCGCGGCGTGTTGGGGGTGGGAGTCCCGCAAGCGACGGCAGTTGCAGATTGTGCGGCGGCGCGAGACGATTATCAACGGGAAACGGGTCGATATGTTCCCGTTATTGCCGATGGGGGTATCGTAACGGGGGGAGACATCTGCAAATGTATCGCTTGCGGTGCCGATGCGGTGATGATCGGATCTCCCATCGCCCGGGCGCAAGAAGCACCGGGAGGCGATTATCATTGGGGGATGGCGACCCCGAGTCCCGTCCTGCCCCGAGGGACGCGCATTAAGGTGGGGACGACGGGAACGATTAAACAGATTCTCACGGGCCCGGCTAAATTAGACGATGGCACTCACAACCTCCTCGGGGCATTGAAAACCTCCATGGGAACTTTGGGCGCAAAAGATATTCAGGAAATGCAGCAAGTTGAAGTGGTAATTGCGCCTTCCTTACTCACGGAAGGAAAAGTTTACCAAAAAGCCCAACAATTGGGTATGGGTAAATAATGGGTAGAGCGGGTAATACTTTCTCTATCGAGCATTTATTCGGCGATCGCGCCATCGGGCATGGTGGTGTGGGATAAAATAGCCTGTTGCCAATTTACATTCTGGGACTTTGCGCCTCGCAAATTCGCACCGCTTAAATTGGTTTCCTGCAAATCTACCGTTTGTAAATTGGCACTCCATAAATAGGCATTGCGCAAACTGGCTTGCCTCAAATTGGTTTCGCTCAAATTCGCTTTATTGAGATTCGCACCCGTCAGATCCGCTTCTTGCAAAATGGCATCGGCTAAATTGGCTTTACTGAGATTCACTTCGCACAAATCCGAGCGAAATAAGTTGGCTTGTTCTAAATTTGCCGCTTGGAGGTTGGCCCGAGACATAAATGCCGTGCGAATTTGAGCATTGCTGAGATTCGTGACGCTTAAATTGGCTTCGCTCAAATTCGCGCCGCTCAATTTTGCCGCGCTCAGATCGACGCCATCGAGCTCGACTCCGTGCAAATCGACCCCATTGAGATACGCCTCGCTGAATTTAATCCCATTCAAGATTGCACCTCGTAAAATTGCGCCACTCAATCTCGCACCCGACAAATTTGCCCAACTAAAGTTAACGTTTTTTAAATTTGCCGAGCGGAAATTAATGCCCTGTAAATTTGCACCGCACAAATTCACCCCTTCTAAATTGGCGAGTTGTAAATTCACGTGTTTGAGAATGGCACCGCTTAATTTTGCCCCTTTGAGAATGGATTTTACAAATTCGGCACCGGTTAAATTGGCTTTGGTTAAATCCGCATCCGTGAGACTGGATTCTCGAACTTTGGCATAGCTCAAATCGGCACGAAACAAGAATGCCCTTGTTAAGTTTGCCCCTTTCAGATTGGCCCGACTGAGGTTAACTGCCCCTAAATAGGCATCGGTTAAATCGATATCGGGCAGTTGCGCCTTTTCTAAGTTTGCTCCCATGAGATTAACGCGAGTAAAATCTCGTTCTCCTGCGGCGTAGCGGTCTAATAGTTCGCGAGCGTCCATTTGTGCTCTCCTCTTCCTTCCTTCTGATGCTGATTTTTTTTTATAATTCCCTAGTCTCTAGTTTCACCGACAATTGAGGAGAATCATGTTAATTTTCTTGAATTGTGTCAGCTCATACATTTTTAGCCACGGGCGATCGCGGCAAGGAAAGGAGATAAAGCCAAAATTCCATAGGTAATAATACCAATCCCCGAGCCGCGATTTAACCAGCGCAAGTTCCCCAAATTAAAGGTTTTTTGCAAGCGATCGACCCCAAAACTCAACAAGAACCACCAGAAAGCAGATCCGGTAAAAACCCCGAAAACTAACAGTAACGCTTCTTGATAATTGCCCCCCGCATTGACCAATCCCAACCCGGCAAAAATCCCGATAAAGGAGAGAATGGTGGTGGGATTGGTCAGGGTGAGGACAAAGGTGGAAAAATAAGCATTCGAGACGCTCGATCGCGTTTCTTTGACGATTTCGGGTTTGGGTTTGGCACAAAAGGTTTTCACGCCGAGATAAATGAGAAATAATCCACCCATAGATTGAAACCAAAAGGCGCGATCGACTAAAAAAGCCGACAAAGCGGTTAAACCAAATCCCGCGACACAACCATAAATCCCATCGGCGGTTGCGGCACCGAGGCCGGAAATTAAGCCGATGACACGTCCATAAGTTAAGGTACGATGAATGCACAAAACCCCGATCGCGCCGACGGGAGCGGCAACGGCTAATCCAATGGAAAAGCCTTTGAATAACAGAGAAATATCCATGAGGAATTGCCATGTCAACTTGATGATTCTTATCTTTAATTTACAAATAAAAATTGGTAAACTAAAGGAGAAATTAAAGTTGTTTTGTGGTTTTATAATAGAAAATTAAGGAAAAATATCGCGATCGCTTTAAATTTGCCAAATGCAGTTAGACGGGACGGACTGGAAAATCTTACAAACATTACAACAGGAAGGAAGGCTCTCGTTTTCGGAATTGGGGCGCAGGGTGGGACTCTCTTCCCCCGCCGCCACGGAACGGGTGCGAAAATTAGAAGATGCGGGGATTATTACGGGGTATTGCGCCCGAGTCAATGCAGAGGTCTTGGGATTGCCGTTAAAAGCCTTTATTCAGCTCACTACGACTCCCGATCGCTATCCTCAAGCGATCGCCGCGATGGAAGCTTTACCGGAGATTCTACGGGGCTATCACGTTACGGGCAATTGTTCTTTCGTCATCGAAGCGATCGCTTCATCTATGTCTCACCTCGAAGAAATTATCAATCAATTAAGTCAATACGGGCCAACCAGCACATCAATTGTACTCTCCAACCCGGTTTTTAAAAACTCGATACTGGCAAAATAAATCTTCTCTTGATGATAGAATGCTCTACTAGCAGTCTGGAGTTTAGACTAAACTCAATAGCTTCGCTGCCAAGGACGAGAGTGCCGCGATCGCTTGTTGAGGGAGAATAATGGGGTGAGATCGCACCTTTCACAAAAGGGCAAACTCCTTTCATTCTGGTTAATGTTAGTTCGGCTCAAGAGGCTGAAACTTGTCCGGAAGGCTCGATCGCCTTGCACTGGGCGATCGCGTAATATCGGATCGCGGGTTGCAGGATAAAGTAGTCCTCTTGCTTCTGGATGAACGATCGTCCCTCCAGCCCCTCAAACGCTTCCACGAGTGCCTGCAATGGCATCAAGGTGGGGGATTCTCGAATATCTTTGAAGGTAATGCGATCGCTCTGTCGAGCTAAATGGCAGAGCAACTGTTGTTCTCTGGTGGATAGAGCTTGAAATTGTCGGTCTAAGTGCTGGCCGATTCCCCCATAGAGATTGATATTGCTGTGCAGAAACTCTGCCACATTACCATTAAAAAGATTGTGAATCGTCGTTGCCACCATCTTCAGAAATAGGGGATGCCCGCCATAATATCGAATTAGATTTTCCCACTCGGTTTGGGTTGCTTGTAAAGTTTTCCCAGTATTGCACAATGTCTTTCCGTTTTCCACCGTTAACCCTTGCAATCGCAACATCCGCTTGGGGGAATTGTCCCCAACACAATACTTAATCTCTGGCAGTTCTGCCAGGAATTCTCGGATGGAGGGTAGGTTGTCTAGCGATCGCCACAGCACCAGATCGAACTCAGAATGAAGTTCATCGACCAATTTTGCCGCCAAAAACGTTTTACCAATCCCGCTTTGGCCGGATAAGGCGACCAATTGACACCGTTCCGATACAATCCAAAGACTTTGTACAAGGTATGAGGATCTAGACCCGTTCGTTCTCCCAACTTTTCCATAGTATAAGGCTTGCCCTGATTTTCATGTTCTTCTGAGGATCGTCGGGCCTCCAGAATTTTGGTTAATCCC
>JBFRWJ010000644.1:0-24992 GCA_051439525.1 Spirulina sp.
ACTGACCCGACGTAAACTCCCCGACTGCGCCTAAAGGCCAAAACGCTCCACCGATCATGCACTTGACGGCAGCAGGAACGTCGATGATGATTTCTTTCATCTCCGCATCCTTTTCGCCGCGCATGGCGATGAGGTAGGAACGACCCGCCCAACCAATCCAACCGGCAATATAAAGGAAGAGGATACCCGGAATTGTAAAGTCACCGGCATGATCCCAGCGACCGTCTACGATTAAACGCGGTAAACCATCATCCGCCCCGCAGAGCGCTTCGGAATAACGTTCCGCCCGCGCCTGACCCGAAAGGGGATCGTTGGTGGTATTCACAAAAGTTTTTGCCCGTTGTTGAAAAGCTGCCGACTCGCTGCAAGGAACGAGAGTTCCATCTGCGGATGCTGCCGGAGCGAAGTTGAACCACAACGCGGCCATCAAAATGAATGCCAATAACTTGCGCATAAAAATGTTACCTTTTGTTACGAAACAATGTAATTTTGTACAAAAGCATCAAGCTATCCCGATCGTACATTGATGCAATCTCAACTTTAATAAAGCTACAACCTAATTGGAACGCTAAACTTTATTATTAAGAAATATTAAAGAGAAAAGAAGCAAGAAGAATGGCAACAATTTTAGCGATCGAAACCAGTTGCGATGAAACGGCTGTCGCGATCGTGCGCGATCGCCAAATCTTCAGCAATATCGTCGCTTCACAGATAGAAATTCACGCCGAGTATGGAGGAGTCGTCCCCGAGGTGGCCTCGCGCCATCACTTGGAAACCCTCAATTTCTGTATTGAAGCGGCTTTTCAGGAGGCGGCACTGGATTGGGGTCAAATCGATGCGATCGCGGCGACCTGCGCCCCGGGATTGGTGGGAGCGCTCTTGGTGGGGATGACGGCGGCCAAGACCCTCGCAGTCGTTCGCCATTTACCGTTTCTGGGCATTCATCATCTGGAAGGACATATTTATGCAGCCTATTTAAGCGAACCGGAGTTAGAACCGCCGTTTTTATGTTTATTGGTTTCGGGGGGTCACACCAGTTTAATTCGCGTCGCCCGGGGGGGTTGCTACGAACAATTAGGGGCAACGCGAGACGATGCGGCGGGAGAAGCCTTTGATAAGGTAGCGCGGTTGTTGGGTTTGGGCTATCCCGGAGGACCGGCGATCGACAAAATCGCCCGGGAAGGCAATCCTAAAGCCTTTGTTTTACCGGAAGGGCGAGTCTCGAAACCGGAAGGGGGCTATCATCCCTACGATTCCAGTTTTAGCGGTTTAAAAACGGCAATGTTGCGGTTGGTTCAGAAATTAGAGGCGCAAGGGCAAGAATTACCGATCGCGGATTTGGCCGCCAGCTTTCAAGAAACCGTAGCGCGATCGCTCGTGAAAAAAACCATTGCTTGCGCCGTGGATTACGGATTAAAAGCGATCGTGACGGGGGGAGGGGTTGCCGCCAATAGTGCCTTGAGACGGTATCTCCAAGAAGCCGCAACCCAACACGATTTAAAAGTTTATTGTCCCCCTTTAAAACTGTGTACCGACAATGCCGCCGCCATCGCGTGTGCCGCCGCCGATCGCTTTAATCGCGGAGAAACTTCCCCCCTGACCTTGGGAGTGCGATCTCGCATGGCCGTTATGGATGTAGCAGAACTGTATCAGGGAATAGGGAATAGGGAATAGTTACCGATTACCGATTACCGATTACCGATTACCGATTACCGATTACCGATTACCGATTACCGATTACCGATTACCCATTACCGATTACCCATTACCCATTCCCCATTCCCCATTCCCCATTTGCGATCGCCAAAAGGCTTCGACTTCCGAGGCGATGGGTTGGGCATTCATGGCACCGAAGCGGGTCGTCGCGATCGCGCCGACGGCGGCAGCATAGGTGACGATCTCTCGGGCGGTCTCGGCATCTTGCAAGCAAGCAATTCCGCGCTGGCACAATTGATGGATCAATCCGGCAACAAAGGCATCTCCCGCACCCGTTGTATCTTTAACGGGAATATCAAAGGGCGCGATCGTGCCGGAATTATCGGTCAGGCAATAAGAAATCTCCCCCTCGCCGCCATCGGTGACGATCACTCCTTCGGCGGAATTGATATTGTAGAAAATCTTGGTTGCGTCCGTCGTTCCGAAAAAATAGCGCGCTTCGTCACCCGACAGTTTGATAAAGTCAACTGCCTCCCATAACGAATTAATCAAACGATGGGATGCTTGGGGATCGACCCAAAACATCGGTCGCCAATTCACGTCTAAGACAATTTTGAGATAGTATTCATCTGCCAGTTCCAAGGCGCGAAAGATACTCTCTCGCGTTTGAGGATAGGCCAATTCTAAGGTACCAATGACCAAATAATCGGCAGCTTCAAAGAGTTCGACGGGAAGTTGCGAACTGTCTAAAAAGGCATCGGCAAAAGCATCGGGGGAGCGATCGCCGAAGTCGGAAAAAACGCGATCGCCATTCTCCTTGCGCAAAACGTACACTTCGCGTGTCGGTGCTGTGGGGTGGTACTGAACTCCCCGACAATCTACGTTTAATTGTTGTAACAATCGGATCGATTCTTCTCCATGGGGATCTCGTCCGACGCAGCCGATAAATGCGGCGGGAGTACCCAGTTTAACCAAGCCGGTCGCTACATTTGCCGGGGCTCCTCCCGGAAAACGAGTCCAAGATTGGACTTCTTCTCGAGAAGCTCCCACTCGATCCGCCAAACAATCAAACAGGATTTCACCCAAACAGATCGCACGCAGATGACTCATACAACCTTTACTTTTCGATAGAGATTCGGTCTTATTGTCTCATTAGTTTGGAACTGGCGATCGACGAACCCCGAATTAATCACCGACGAACAATTCTCAATTGAGGAGGCGAGGCCGATCGGGTTTCCGCTAGAATTGAGACAGAATAGGTAAAAATAACTAAGGGTGGAGCTTCCATGTCTGAAAGTAAGTTCAACTCGCCGGTATCGCTATCGGAACGGGAAGTTCAAATTATCGAACTCGTGTCTGATGGGTTGACCAACCACCAAATCGCTCGCGAGTTGGAAATTAGTAAGAGAACGGTAGATAATCACATCAGCAATATTCTAACCAAAACATCCACGGGGAATCGCGTCGCCTTGGTGCGTTGGGCGTTGCAATGGGGGAAGGTGTGTATCGATGAGGTCAACTGCTGTACTTTACCCGAACCCAATGGACAACAAAGCGAGGTCTAGTTCTGGCCTGTATTTCTCTTGGAGTCGCGTTGGGTTGGGTGGGGTTTTGTGTTTGTTCGCGATCGCTTGCACGCGCCAAAATTTTATTACCCCACCGACCCAAAGTTTGGGCGCAACATTAAATAGCACTTCGGCGGAAAATCATCCCCGTTTTTCCTATGACGGTCGTTATGTTGTTTTTGCATCGGATCGTCGCAATCATCGCCAAATTTACGTATACGATTTACAACGCCGTCGGTTAGTACCGCTTCCGGGGTTGAATCAACAGGGAATCCTAGAGGATCAGCCGGATATTAGTGCGGATGGTCGCTATATTGTCTATGTGTCCGAGCGATCGGGGAAGCCGGATATCCTAATTTACGATCGCAAGACCTATCAAACCGAAACCATTACTCGCAATCTGTTAGGAGAAGTTCGCCATCCGACGATTAGCGGGAACGGTCGTTTTATTGCGTTTGAAACCAATCGTTCGGGACAATGGGATATTGAAATTTACGATCGCGGGGCGGGGATTGAGCGATCGAACCCCACGCCTTTCTCGGATTCTGCGCCAGATGTTTCCGAATCTACGCCGGGACAATAATCATTGCGATCGCCAACAGCTAATAACTGATAACTCATAACTGGTGAGGTGGTGACTGTTTTATCCCAACCATTGCAGTTCCGAGACAGAATTACTGGCTAAAATTCGTCCCTGACTGATAACATAGCGGACTGTCGCGCGACGGCGTAGGGCATCGTAAGGATCGATCGCGTCGAGAACGATGAGATTGGCGATTTTTCCTTCTTCAATGCCATATTCTGAGGCAATATTTAATGTTTTTGCGCCATAATTCGTAATCATTTCATAACAAGCATCGATCTCTTTTCTTCCCATCATTTGACAGATATGAATTGCCATCATCGCGACATCTAACATATTTCCCGTCCCCAAACTATACCACAAATCGCAAATACAATCATGTCCCAAGCTCACATTTAACCCCTGCTGCCAAAGCTCTTTTACTCGCGTTACGCCTCGTCGTTTGGGATAGGTATCCGTTCTTCCTTGTAAGGTAATATTAATCAAAGGATTGGCAATAAAATTGATTTGGGAGCGTTGTAGCAAGCCCATCAATTTATAAGCATAGGCATTGTTATAAGAAGCAAAGGCACTGGTATGACTGGCTGTTACTTTTTCTTTCAATCCCGTGCGAATGGCACGAGCGGCGACAACTTCTAAAAAACGAGATTGTTCGTCATCGATTTCATCGCAATGAATATCGATGAGACAGGTATATTTTTCTGCCAGTTCAAAGATGCGATGAACGGATTTTACGCCATCTTCTCGGGTGAATTCATAGTGGGGAATCCCTCCGACAACATCTGCACCCAATTTGAGCGCCTCTTCCATTAAACTGTCATTATCCGGGTTGCTGTAAATTCCATCTTGGGGAAAGGCAACAATTTGTAGGGATATCCAATCTTTGACGGTTTCTCGGAGTTCTAAAAGTGTTTTCAGAGCCATTAAATTTTTGGCAGTCACATCGACATGACTTCTGACGAAAAGCACGCCTTGCGCTGCTTGTTGTTTAAGGGTTGCGATCGCTCTTTCCCAGACATCCTCTCGGGTAAAATATTTTTTGCGTTCTTCCCAAAGTTGAATGCCCTCAAACAAGGTACCGCTTTCATTCCAAGGCTTTTCTTGCGCGGTAAAAGACGTATCGAGATGAATGTGCGACTCGACAAAGGGAGGGGAAACAAACTGTCCGGCAATATCGATTTCTTGGTTTCCCGATCGCGTTAAATTGGGAGCAATGGCGCGGATATATCCCCCATCAATGGCGATATCGACTTCCTGTTGTAGATTGCCCAGTACCCTAGCGCGACGCAAGACTAATTCGTAATCTGACATAATTAATGCGGATTGCAATATCGAGTTGTACGGTTACTCACTTGTTCGTTTGTAAAACAAAATCAATCATCTTTTTCTTCTTTTTCCTCTTGTTTTTCTTCTTTTTCTTCTTGTTCATCGTCTTGATTTTCAACAAAATTCCGCAATTGTAACAAAGCGAAAGTATTGCCCAAACTTAAAGGTAATAACGAAATTCCCTCCAAACGGGACTGAACCCAACCCTCTCCCCAATACCAGTCATGATAGCCATCAATCCCCTGACTCAATAATAAACGCATACATTTAGAGGTCACGACATCGACATGATGTTCTATGGTAATCAATCCCGTTTTTGTCGTAAATGTCGTTCCCAAAGTCAATTCATCCGGCAATTTCTCTTCAAATTGTTGAGGAAACAACCACTGGCGAAAATTCTCCGAACGCAGCAAACTTTCCCCAATCGTTTTCGCCGATGCTTCTAACTCAATTCGCAAACAACTTTTCTGAAAATTTCCAAACATGATTTGGGTAATGGGTAATGGGTAATGGGTAGCACTCGCTAACTGATAACTGTTCTCTGATAACTGAATAACTGGTGACTGGTGACCCTTCGGGGCAGTGCTTCTTAAAGCCGGACTCAGGTTCCGGCTTAAGCACTGCCTGGTGACTGGTGACTGATTCACAGCCATCCTTTTTTGGCTTTAGCGATTTTAGGCGGGTGAACGGGTTCGACATCGTAAAATGTACCCAACCCTTCATATTCTGCCAAATAATCTGACTCGTACAGCGTTCGGACGCGATCGCGAGGGCGATCGATATGGACTTGGGTGGGTAAAGTTGCCCCACTTTCATCCACGAGGAAGCGATCGGCTAACTGTTTCGATTGTTCGAGGTTACTCAATTCTAACGCCAAATCTTTCAATAATTTCAAATAAGTTCGATCGTCGATCGCCTCGGTGGCAAAACGATGAACTTTCACCCGGACTTCTTGGGGTTGAGAGTGGAGGAATCCTCCAATTTGATGCAATCGTTCGGTATTGGGGGCTTCGCCTGCGAGCAGGGATAATGTGGTGAGAATGGCTTCTCGTCGTTGTCCTTCCATGCGATCGAAGTAATGGGTGCGATCTCACATTTCTAAAAACTCTGCCAATACCGATCGCGCCGCATTTTCTACTTGCGATCGCAGTTCTTCGGGGATTTCCGAACTTGTGGGAGAAACTTGACACAATAAATCGACGAGAGGACGATTCCATTGTTCGATTTTCTTGGCAATTTCTTTCTTTTTCAAGCCCCAGAAATAGGAAATCAAATGGGAGACGACAATCGCTTGAAAGGGATATAACACGATACTGTCTGCCGGATAGGTAAAAATATAATCTGGTGCGTAGTCGGGAATATTTTGTAAGATTTCGCGATCGCTTTGATGGGCGATAAAAAAGGAGGTGGCAACTCGAGGACCGATTTCGCTAGCAGATTTTAAGGCTCGGGCGTGGAAAAATGACCAACTCGGGGGCGGTGCATTATGCCCCAAAATCGAGCCTAATGCGTGACGGGTGCGACGTTTCATGTGGGCGTATTTGCCGTGTTGGAACTGGAAGAAATGCCAACCCGCAAACATTTCTTGAATCATTTCTGCAGCTTTATGTGCCTGTTCTTCTGGCACGCCATCCACATAACCCGTATAGACGAAATCGAAGTTTCCGCCCACTAATTCGCTACACATTTTTTCAATTTCTGCAATTAAGTCTTTATCCCCGACAATTTTTTCAATAACATCCGGCAAGCGTGCCAATTCTTGATAGACTTCTCGGGCGTATTCTGAGGAAATATCGCCGCGAATTTCGCCGATATAGGCGTGTAAAGCAAGCTGCCATTGTAGGGATGCCATTGCGGCAAAAGTAGACCCCACGCACTCTTCTTCGGGTAAGTTGGTAATGCCCGCACCTGCTGCCGGATGGATGGTTGCATCGAGTCCTCGACCGATATTTCCTAGGGGACTGGCTTCGATATTGGTAATCGCATAAATCCACGGGGTTTTGGTGGCAATAAAATCCTGTAAATGTTGGGGTAAATCTTCTCGCAAGGTGTCGGGTTTGACCAGCGATCGCAGTTCTTCTAAGCGGGCTTTTGCGACAATGGTTTCTGCTAAATTGCGATCGCGACGTTGAATTTCTCGTTCGATTCGCGCTACGACAGAGGGTAAACTGGCGAGTTCGTGGGTGAGTTTGATCGTATCGGAGGTTCCTCCAGAATTCGAGTTAGCAATAAATAGGGTTTGACTGCTGGTCGATGGGGGAATGGTATCGGATCCCGTAAACCCGTCTAAATTCATAATTGGGAGAGTATTTAAGCACAACTTCCGCGCCATATTTCCCGCGATCGTATTGATTAAAAAGGAAGTGCCTGCAGCCCCGGTAATAATCTGTTGTAATTCTTGAATGCGTTGATGGCGTAAGGTTTCGTTTTCCGTTCCCATAATTAAGCCAATTCCCGTTTCTCCCTTGCGGAGTTTAACCGTGCCATCGTAAGATTTTGAGAAGAGTTTCTCGGTATTTTTCCGTAAGGCTAAAGGTTGAATGACGATAATTTCTTCCCCATATTTATTATAGGGGCAGGGAATCGCGCGATCGTCTAAATCGCGATATTCAATTTTAAAAACTTTTAGGGGGGCTAAACGCTCTCGCCGAATATCGGTATGGATATAAGCTTCCGCTTGATTCTGTTTTTCGATGCCAATGAGCGGGATTTCTCCACCGCGATAAATGTTAAATAATTTTACCCGACCATCGGCACTGACTTCCACAATTTCACCGGGAAGAACGTCATAAATTGGGGCGACTCCTTCCGTAATATAAGCTGTTGCTCGTAAATCTTTTAAAAAGGTGACCTCTTGCGCAATTTTATCGGCAATTTCAATTTTTCCTTCTGTTAGAGATTCGGGATTTAAGAGAATCACTTGTTCTTTGAGAGCATTTTCTTCGGACGCAGACAGAAAGGAAACGCGATTATAATTCTTGAGATCGTAGGATTTGGGAATATAAAAAATGAGTTCTCCTCCTTCTTCTCCGCCGCGTTCCGTTCCCCCGCGCAACATATTAAAAGTGCCACCACTGAGTAAACCGTGACTGGGTTTGCCGAGGGGAGTAAACGATTGAAAAGTAAACTTGTTTTCGGGGTTAGAATACTCAAAAATCCGGGCGACGAGGGCAGATGCAATGGTCGTTTGTTGCGCCCCTGCTTGCGCCATTGTTGTCGCTAAACCCAATAATTCGGCAATTTTTTCACTGGCTAAAGATCCCTCGTCATCTCGCAAGAAACCCCGTTGTAAAAATTCTTGAATGGATTTGCCGTTATTATTACAAAAAATAATTGTTTTTTCGTATAGTTTAACTTGTAGTTCTTTCTGGGCGAACTGTTCTCCGATAAAATAATATCCGACATGACCGCTACTATCGACGATCGCAACATTGCTCTCGATATAATCAGGGTCTACATAAGCGAGGCGATGTAAAGCCGGAGACAGGCGATCTCCGCGCAGATGTTCGTAAAGAAAGCGTTTGAGGGCGGGTTCTACGCAAGAGTCGGAGTTGGACGAGAAGCGAAATCCTTCGTAACTTAAAAACTTTTTATATCGGGAAGCATCATTAATATCGCCGTTGTGAGTATCGAAAAAAATGCTTTCTCCAAGGTCGCGATCGCGTTCTTCAAAGAAAATCCGTCCGTCTTGAGAGAGTTGGTAAAGGCGAATTTTCTGCGGAGTCAGGCATTCTTGATGGGGATGGGCGTTGCTTTCGGAATACATATCCCCTTGGGAGGCTTGACGAACGTGAGTTTCCCAGTTCGTGATAAATTCACTCGCTTCTAAATCGACACGATTTAAAAGAGTATCCCAAGTTTTCAATAAATCCCCCCCATCCCGAGAGACTTTGATTCCTGTAGATGCCTCGGTTTGAATGCGTGCTGCGATTTCTGCCATTTCGGCATGGGACAATCCCCCTTCGCCGCGATCGCAGTCCCCTACTAGCTCTAAAATCGTATTGAGCGGAATTGTCCCGATCGCCATTCCCGCCGCATCATAACCCGCTTTGGTACTTTTCTTGGAGCAATCTTCTGCCAGTGCCGTCGCATAGGTAATGCGATCGTGTAACGTGGCTTGTATCATGTCGCTAGGACGCACCCGGTAAGTTCCCTTTTCCGGATCTTTGGTAAAAAACAAGTGTTCGATTTTGACGGGACTGAGAAAAACGTTGAAATTACGGCACATGAGCAATTATCAATTATCAATTACCAATTATCAATGATCAATTATCAATGATCAATTCGCGATCGCGATTTATTGTCTCTTCGTTTCTTTCTCTTCTCTAATGAGTATAATTACTTAAGATTGTTGGGTTGACAAAGATTGCTATCTGTGTCAAACACATCAGTTAATGACGAGGGAAAGCAAAACGATAAGAATTATGAAGATTTTTTGGTTTCATACACTACCGTTTTATGTTTATAATTGGATTAGATTGGCGAGATTTGCCGTCGGTCTGCTGGAGGCGTTTTTAGGAAGCATTTGCTGGAGGATGTATATGGCGAAAAACTTGGTCAACCTTACCCTCTTATTAGTGAAAGAGGATCTCGACCAAATCCTTGCAGAACAGCCGGATTCTATCCAAAGAGATTTTATTAAAAGAGATTTATTTACAGATTTAATGGCGTATGTTTTAAGTCGCATTCCTAACAATTACATAGTCTTGGAAGAAGGACAAATTCCACCCGTTCACTCTCATCTGCAAACCGAATCGGCAGAACGTCAATTAGCTCGAGAAAGAATGATTCGCCAAGGCATTTATTTTGTTTTGGAAAAGAGTTTCCATAATGCCTTGCCGACAATGGGTTTGAAAAAGAGTAAAACTCCTCAATTATCAGTTTAGTTGACAGTTGACAGTTGATAGTTGACAGTTGATAGTTAACAGTTAACGGATAATTTGGCGCATATAGCGTCCCCAGAGTTGAGCAGCTTGAGAACTGCTGCCGCGAGTGGGAGAATTATCATCGTTTCCTAGCCAAACTCCCGTAACGAGTTGCTTGGAGGGGATATAACCGACAAACCAGAGATCGACAGCGCGATCGGTGGTGCCAGTCTTCCCAGCTTCTCCCCAACCGATCGCGGCGCGTCCTCCCGTTCCTCCTTGGACGACTCCCTGTAATAAATTTGTGAGAGTTTGTGCGATCGCGCTCGAAATAGCTTGTTTTGCGGCACTGCCATCGCTGGCAACATCGTAAATAATGCGGCAGGTTTGGGGATTATTGGGGTCGGTACAATCGCCGCTATCGAGAATGCGCCGGATAGCATGGGGACGATGCCACGTTCCCCGATTGGCCAAGGCTCCATAAGCTCCCGTTAATTCTAAGACATTCACCTCACTTTCTCCCAAAACCAAACCCGGTGAGGCACGTAATTGAGATTTAATGCCCAAGCGTTGTGCTATGGCGATGGTGTCCTTTAATCCCGCATCCTTCATCACCCGCAGGGCAACGGCATTTTCCGACTGTGCCAACCCCCGATACATATCAATATTACCGCTACTGCGTTCGCAGCCCCGATAGCGTTGCCCCATCCAAGAAACGGGAGTACAAGCATAGGTTTTATAGGGGGAATTTCCTGCCGCGATCGCCGCAGCATAGGCAAAGGTTTTAAAGGTGGATCCCGGCTGTCGCTGTGCTTGGGTTGCCCGATTGAACTGACTTTTACTGTAGTCCACTCCCCCCACCATGGCCAAAATTTCTCCGGTTTGGCTATCGAGAGTGACGATCGCCCCCTGTTGGAAATTCAAACGGGCTCCGTCCCCTTCCACGGCATTTTTTAAGGCTTTTTCGGCTTCTTTTTGCTTATCAATATCTAACCCCGTTTCGACAATAAAATTCCCTTCTCGTGCTAGGGTTTCCCCTAATAATTCCTGAATTTCCGTAAAGACGTAGCTGTAAAAATAGGGCGCAATGGTATTCGAGAGGGCTTCTTTGGCTTTCGGACTGACTTCGATACGCGATCGCCGCGCCCGATTTGCCTCTTCTTGGGATACCATACCCAGTCGTACCATGCGAGTAATGACGCGATCGCGCAACTGTACTGCGGTTTCGTAATCCTGTACCGGGTTGTAACGATTGGGGGCGGGTAAAATCGCCACCAAACTCGCGGCTTCAGAAAGGGTCAAATCAGCCGCTGATTTATCAAAATAAAACCGCGCCGCATCTTCAAACCCATAACTGCCAATGCCCAAATAAACGCGATTCAAATAGGTTCTCAATAATTCATCTTTGCTATAAAATGTTTCTAACTTTAAAGAAACAATTGCCTCGCGAACTTTACGCCCTGCCGTATTCGATCGCCCGGTATATTCGGGGTACAAACTCCGTGCCAATTGTTGGGTGACGGTACTTCCCCCTTGAGCAATCCCCTGCTCTTTGATATTAATAATCACTGCCCGTAAAATTCCCAAGGGATCGACTCCCAGATGCCAATAGTAGCGACTGTCTTCGGAAGCAATAACGGCTTTGGGAAGGTAGGGGGAAAAATCCGATAAACGCTTTAATTCCCGATGGGCATCGGTACGCAGGGGACGCAGGGGGGTTTGTCCGTCTCGGGCATTGATAACCACGGGACCTCGCACTCCCAAAGGTAAAGGATAAATGGGAATTTTCGTCCATTCTAGGAGAATTAACGCGGTCATCAGTCCTGTAATTCCCCCCACCCCATAGAGAGTGTAACGCAGGAGGCGCACCCATAGGGGCGGCGGATTGTGAAATTGAACGCGGACTCCGTTGGCTAATTCTGGGGGACCGAGGGTGAGGATATCCCCATGACGGAGAAAAAGGGCATCCAAGCGCCGTCTTTTGAGATATACTCCATTGGTCGATCGCTCGTCTCTGAGAAGAAAATTGTTGGGATGCTGGCGATCGCGCGTCAGGGACAAATGCACTTGACTGACCACAGGATTTCGCACCACAATATCACTTTGACGAGAACTGCGCCCCAACACATATTTATCGCCAATTAAAGGATAGACATCGGCGCGATCGGCATTCTCTTCCTGTACCCACAATTCCGGTACCCGCACCCCCGGTTTGAGGGCAAATGCTGTATTTACCTGCGCTTGAATGGTTTGGGCAATTTGGGTAAAGATTTGCGTTACAGGGTTATTCGCCATTGGTTGTTGGTTGTTGGTTATTCGTTATTTGGTGGAACCTCTCTCTCATCACCCCTTCTCCTCTTCCTCTCTTCTCCCCAACTTCCGACTTCCGACTTTTGAGGGGGAGGTGCGTGAAAAAAGGCGGCATATAACAGGCAAGCAATTCCTATGTTAATAAAAGTATCGGCAAGATTGAAAACGGGGAATTGAATCAAGCGGAAATCGAGAAAATCGACGACGTGACTATAGAGAAAGCGACAAACTCCATTGCCGATCGCCCCTGATAAAATTAATCCGTAGCCGAGTTGTTCGATGAGTCTCATGCGGATGCCAAACCAAGCAACAGCCATCAGTCCCAAACTCACGAAAAGGGACAGCCAGCGCAGCCAGTCAGCCCCTCCTGCGAATAGACTAAAGGCGGCTCCGGTGTTAACCACATAGGTAAAATGGAAAATTCCGGGCAGTATGGGAATCGTATCGCCCAAGTTAAAACCATTCATCACCCAATATTTACTCAGTTGGTCTAAAGTCAGTCCGATGAGGGCAGCAATCCAAAAGAGAAGATTTTTACGCAAGTTGCTGCGTTGCAGTGTCATAAATTTATCAAAGTTTACATCCAGGCAATGCTTATTTTAATACGAGTAGTTAGCGTTTTATATCCGGCTTCTACGACTCCTTCGTTGGCAATGCCGATGCAAGTATAACCTGCTCAGGTCGCTCCGCGAACGCCCCCCAGTATAATCTTCAGATCGCGATCGCGGTAAAATTGAGTATCATCGATGCACGGGCGATCGTTTCCCCCCTTTGTCAAGCAATTAAGTCCTATGAATAAAGAGAAAGTTATTTCCCGCGAATACAAAATTATGCTAAAAGCTGATAAATTTCAAGGAGAAACCGCACAGGTTCTCGCCATTTATATTTATCATTTAGATTCGTAACAATTTGTTGACTTTATGCCGATCGCTCAATTGCGATCGCGCATAATAGGAGGGAAACGATACACAAAAGACATGATGAATGTTCCAGAATTTGATACCCTTGCCCAATTTTTGTCGGGGTTAAGTCAATAATAACTAGCTAAAAGATTGAATGTGACAGAGTTAGTGCTTCAAGAAATGAGCCAAGATCCAGATTTTGAGCAATGGAGTCAACAGCAAGATCCTGAAGGTGTCTCGTGGAAGATTGGCAAAAATAGACGCTATCTTGCCAATATTGCTTTTAGCAAAGAATCGTAAAGCTGTCGAGGTAAAATTGTGATGTATAAGCATACGCAAATTGGCGTGGCAATCTTAGTTGTCTTGGCACTTGTTGCGATTTTGGTTATCGTGATGTCAAGTTTAGTTGGCAAAGAAGCACCCATTTGGATACCGATCGCGATCGTGGGTTTTCTGGTTGTTATTGCTCTTCTCTTTGGCACGTTAACGGTTGAGATTCAAGGTGGAAAGCTCCGATGTTGGTTTGGGTTTGGTTTAATTCATAAAGAATTTAATCTTGCCGAAGTTACTAATGTAAAAATTGTGAAAAATCCTTGGTTTTATGGGTGGGGAATTAAGTGGACTGACGAAGCATGGATGTTTAATGTGTCGGGATTAGATACCGTCCAAATTGAATTTGTTTCGGGAAAGAAATTCCGTATTGGCACAGATCAACCGCGACGATTGGAAGCAGCAATTAATCAAAATATACACAAGACTTAATTAATTCGTATATTTTGAATTCATGTTTCGATTTGGTAGCCCAGTTCTGCCAATTGTAAGCGAGATTGTCGCCATTTGGGTTTAATTTTGACGAAGATTTCTAAATATACCTTTCCCAAAATGAGCTTCTGAATTTGCTCTCGTGCTGCCGTTCCGATCGCTTTCAACATTCCTCCTCCTTTACCAATTAAAATCCCTTTCTGGGATTTGCGTTCGACGCTAATGGTGGCAAAAACACGAGTAATCTTTTCCTCTTCAATAACCCTTTCAATTGTAACGGCAACGGAGTGAGGAACTTCTTCTCGGGTTAAGAGTAAAATCTGTTCTCGAATCAGTTCTCCCATAATAAAACGTTCTGGGCGATCGGTTACTAGATCTGGAGGATAATAATAAGGTCCCGTTTCTAATTTTGCAATAATTTGTTGTTGTAAATTGTCGAGTCCTTCTCCAGTTAAAGCTGAAAATTTAGCAATTTCCCAATCTTTTCCCTCTCGTAATTGTGCGTAACTTTCATCATGGTTTTGCGTGGCGCGATCGCTTTTATTTAACCCTAGAATTATAGGTGTTTTGCTATTTTTCAGAAGATTGGCGATGTAGCGATCGCCTCCTCCCGCAACCGTAGAACTATCGACAACAAATAACACTAAATCCACTGCCTCAATGGCCATTTTTGCATTCTTAACCAACACTTTTCCCAGTTCGTGATGGGGTTTGTGAATGCCGGGAGTATCGACAAAAATAATCTGTGCTTCAGGGGTGGTTAAAATGCCCTGCAAGCGGTTGCGCGTGGTTTGGGCAACTGGAGAAACAATGGCCACTTTTTGTCCGATTAATTGATTCATTAAGGTGGATTTTCCCACATTCGGTCGCCCGACAATGCCCACAAATCCGGATTTAAACTCGGGGGGTGCAGAGGGAATTTCTGTCAACACTAATGATTGTTCTTTATTCATATTTTTTCATTTAATTTCATCATAAAGGTAGATACAAAACACTATATACAAGGCAATGGTCATTTTATCAATTCCCGATCGCGTAATTTTTGAATAAGAGGATGTTCTCCGGCTGCTTGGCGCAATTCTTCTACTTCGCGATCGCGACGTTCTATATCTGCATCAATTTCTTCCTTATTATCCCAATAATAGGCCAAAGCCGAGTAAATTTTACTCAAGGTCAGATGGGGATAATTTTCCAGTAATTCTTCGGGAGTCCAACCATAGGCTTTGACGGAGGTAATCAACTCGACAATTTTCATGCTGGTTTCGGCGATCGCGGGGACATTATCTTCATTGAGATAAATGTGCTTGTATTCGGTTTGCGCGGCATTCATTATTTTTTTCAAAACTCTACCCTCTATTATGATAAAACAATTTTGGCATTGCTTTGGGGGTTATTTTCGTCGGTATGTTGGGTCGGTAGTGATGGTGCGTTTCGCTTCGCGGACGCACCCTACACCTACACTGAAACTTCTGAGGATTGAATAACGGGTTCGACAAGAGGAGTTTCTTCGCGATCGCTAATCACAGTTAAGGTTAAATCGAGTTCTTTTAACCAACTCGCTAAAGCATAAACAACTTCAGTTAATTTTTGTTCTTTCAATTGCTGTAATTTTTGTCGGTGTAATTCAAGTTGTTGGGGAGACATTTTTTGACTTCCTCTAGCTTTAGCAACATCTTGCAGAGCAGAAATAAACAGTTCGGGTTCGGGATTTTCTTCCTGCAAAATTGCCCATAAATACAAGGATGCTTCTTGCGGATCTTTTAGAGAGTCGATTAAATACTTTTGATGGCTTTTAGTTTTCGGTTTCATTTATTTGGCTTCGATAATTGTATCAATATTTTTTAATAGTTCTGGCAAAGATAAGCGGCAAGTTCATATTAATAGTCCTCGATCGCGCAATCCTGCGGCAAATTCGGACTCACCTGCTTCTTTCTCTAATTGTTCTGCATAGTGTTCCCGGCGATCGAAGTCTGCATCAATTTCGTCTTTATTATCCCAATAATAAGCCAAAGCTGAGTAAATTTTACTCAAGGTCAGATGGGGATAATTTTCCAGTAATTCTTCGGGAGTCCAACCATAGGCTTTGACAGAGGTAATCAACTCGACAATTTTCATGCTGGTTCCGGCGATCGCGGGGACGTTATCTTCATTGAGATAAATGTATTTGTATTCGGTTTGCGTGGCATTCATTGATGTTGCTCAAAACTCTATTCTCTATTATGATGGATGGAGGGAAAGTTGGCGCGATCTATTTATCGTATTTAATCCAGAGCTGGAGGTTATCGAACAATGGATCGACTAGAACAGTATCGTAGCATTATTCAAAAGGTTCTGAACGAACACGCTCAACTCTGCCAAAAAGTCAGATGCGATCGCCCTGACGATCCCGATCGCCCGGCTGAAACGATTGTTGTTTGCGATGAAAAAACCGATAATTATTTGCTGGTAACGGTAGGTTGGCAGGAATATAAACGCATTCACAGTATTCTCGTTCATCTGCGAATTGTGAATGAGAAAATTCATGTAGAATGGAATGGCGTGGAATATTTTGCTGAAGATTTAATCGAACAAGGAATTCCTGAATCGGTCTTTGTTCCTGCTTTTCGCACTCCTAATTTGTCTGCGGCGATCGCGGCTCAATCCTAAAAATAGGAGATCGACAATTCGGGCGATCGTCAAAATATTTTCTACTCAAAAAGTTTTTGATTTTGCTAAAATCAGCTTAGGGCTAAGAGACTGTTTATAGCAATTCCCTGACTCATGAGCCCGTAGGGTGCTGTTAGCGACAGCGTAACGCAACATTTTTTAGAATTGAGGTGCGTTATGTTCTACTAACGCACCCTACATGAATTTAAGATTTGCTTTATGAACAATCTCTAAGTATCGATTGGAGAATCAAAATGGTACAAACACCCATTAAAACTATAACATTAGAGGAATTTCTCGAACTTCCCGAAACAAAACCCGCTAGCGAATATATAGAGGGAACAATTTGGCAAAAACCCATACCGCAAGGAAAACACAGTAAAATTCAGGCTAAATTGGTAACAGTCATTAATCGGTTAGTAGAAGAACGGGAAATTGCTCAAGCCTTTCCCGAACTTAGATGTGCTTTTGGAGGACGTGCAATTGTTCCCGATGTGACAGTGTTTGCGTGGGATAAAATACCTGTCGATGAGCATGGCGATATTGCTAATGTTTTCAATGATGTGCCGGATTTTATGATTGAAATTCTTTTTCCAGAACAAAGCCAAATGAGAGTAACGGGAAAGATTTTACGCGCTCTCGATTGTGGCTGTCAAATGGGCTGGTTAATCGATCCTTCAACACGCTCTGTTTTAGTTTATCCGCCACAACAGCAACCTCAGTTATTAGATGAAGAAATGTCAATATTACCCGTTCCTGCTTTGGTTAAAGATTTAAAACTAAGTGTAGGGGATATCTTTGGCTGGTTGAGAAAAAAGCAAAGTAAATAAATGGTTTCTCTTATTGCCGATCCGTTAGGGATTGAAAATCTCTGAAATAATCTTAATTCTTGTATAATAGTGAGATGAGTTGAGGTATGCAATGAACCAAAAATCTGAGTGGCCGGATTTCTTTCCCAATGGCGTTCCTCCAAGCGATGCAATACCAGCCGAAGGAAGAGCTTTCCGAATTGTTGCCAGCATACCAACAACCGACTCAGATTTTCTGTCTAATGTTGAGAAATACCCCGATCGCTCTTATGGTGAAAATCTTTGGATGGCTTGTGGATTATCATTTCATCGTCAGTTAGAATGTAGTAAGCGGACGAGAAAGCGTTTTCCCGCTCTTCGTAAATGTCGAATTGCAGTAGGAATGCTTAAACCCGAACATGGCGTTCAATTAAAAACGGGTACTCGCAAGTTTCCGTCACATTTCACGGTTTGGAAATGGAAAGATGTTTTGATGCACCCGGATTTTACCCTTGATGGAGAGGAATATGAGCTTTCTACCTCTTAATACAATGCTCGGTAAGTTACAAATTATTAAGGTTCTCGATTGGTATGACGGGCCTCGTCTTTTTATTGCCGAAAATGCGTCGGGAACTCGTTATATTGCTTTCTGGGCTGATGAATTAGAGAATGAAAGTCTGTGGCTTTATTCTTCGGTGTCTGAGAAGCGAATTGAAAGTGTTATTGCGGGTCAGTTCGATTTGAGAAGTATTTATACAAGTCCAGAAGATGAAATTGTCTTTTTGGTGCATTTGCCGCACGGCGATCGCGCATCGGTAGAAGTTCTATCTCCCGCACAATTGGACTCGGAGATGCTTCCTCCTGAAGATGATTTTCTCATTCCTGATGATGGAGGGGTCGCACCGAATCTAACGGTTTCTGAAACAACGGTATTGATGAGGGAGAAATAATGCGATCGCTTGTCGATTTGAGATTGTCTTTCTTATTGCCGATCCGTCAGGGATTGAAAATCCCTGCCTCATACAAAAAATCCATTAAAATGGATTGCGATCGCGAAATCTTAATCCAAATTGACGAGTACAGTCCTCTTGAGAGGACTTCTTGTATGAGACGGGGAATTCGATTCCCCGGCGGATCTTGATATACTGAGACAACCTCGCAAAAGAGATCGCGCCGAATCTGACGGTTTCCGAACAAACGGCATTGATGAGAGGGAAAATCGCCCATTTTTTGAATTGATAATTTTGAATTTTGAATTGATAAAGGTTATGGCAAAGAAGAAAAAAGGATTTGGCAAGAAAGAGGAAATACCGACAAGACCAACGCGAGATTTTATACTGGCGTTTCAAAAGCGCATTGACAAATATGGCGAAAGTTCAACTAAGGTCTATGAGTTGGTTGAGGCAAAGTTAGATGAGTCGATTTTGGAGGTTTTGCCTCGCGTGTTCGATCGATTAATAACCAATAAAACATCGAAGGAGCGAAAAAATATTGCAAGACTATTTGTTGTTCTTGGGGAGTTACTCGAGGATTTGCATACAGGTAATCGTCAACTCAATCAAGAAGTAAGTATTTTGGCTTATCAATTAGCTTTAAAAGTTTTTATGCGTAAGGCATTTTTCAAAGAATGGGCTGTCATACAAAACAATCTTGGGAATGCCTACGCTGTGAGAATTAGAGGAAACAAAGACGATAATCTTGAAAGAGCAATTATCGCTTACGAATCAGCATTACAAGTTTATACTCGTGAGGGATTTTTCATACAATGGGCTGGAATGCAAAATAATCTTGGAGGTGCCTACCTTCATAGAATTAGAGGAGAAAGAGCTGACAACCTTGAAAAAGCATTAATGGCTTGTGAGTCAGCATTGCAAGTTTACAGTCGAGAGACATTTCCCATACAATGGGCTGCAATGCAAAATAATCTTGGAAAGGCTTACCTTCATAGAATTAGAGGAGAAAGAGCTGATAACCTTGAAAAAGCATTAATAGCTTTTGAATTAGCATTACAAGTCAGAACTTACAAGGGTTTAACCGCGACACAAAATAATCTTGGAGATGCCTATCTTTATCGAATTAGAGGAGAAAGAGCTGATAATCTCGAAAAAGCGATCCCATTCTATGAGTCAGCATTACAGGTTTATACTCGTGAGGCATTCCCTGAACATTGGGCAACGACTCAGCACAATATAGCTAATGCTTATCGCGAGCAAATTAGAGGAGAGAGAGACAATAATCTAGAACAAGCAATTTCAACATATAAATTAGCTGCCGAAGTTTTTACCCGCGACGCATATCCCTACAAATGGGCAATCAATCAAAGTAGCTTAGCCGAGGCACTAACGCAACGTGCCGAACTAACCGAAAATAGTCAAGATTTAGATACAGCAATTGACCTGCTAGAATCAGCCCTAGAAGTTTCCCCCGTTGGCAGTCCCGACTTTATCGATTCTCAGTATCGCTTGGGAAATGCCCTCTCTCGTCGCTATGAGTACGGACAAAATCCCGAAGATATCGAAAAAGCTCTACAGGCTTATCAAACTGCCCTCGATGCCATTAGCCCCGAACACTACGATCGCGAAAAAATGTGGCAAGCACTCCCCTCCACCCAATCCATTTTAGGGAGTCGTCTCGTCCGCGATGGAGCCTATCAGGAAGGGCTGCAACTCCTGCTCAATAGCATCAACCAACTCAAAGATAGCAGCGATCGCAAAGCTTATGCGAATGCTCTCTTTCAAACCGGACGCGCTCACGAAAGTCTCTACGATTGGGATAGCGCTCGCACATACTACCGCGATGCCCTGCGCTTATACGAGCATTTAAACAATTCCCTCGGAGTCGCCCAAAGTCGCGAAGGTTTGGGAAGTGTCTTCGTTTCCCAAGGACTGCTTGCAAGAGGAAGCCAAGAACTCCTCATCGCCCGCGACGGTTACAATAACTTAGGGAAAAGCGATCGCGCTGCCAAAGTCACCCAACGCTACCAAGCCGCCCAAAATGCCCTAGAACAACTAGCAGAGGAGATTTACTGATGACCACTGGCGAGGATATTTTCGACCAAGCTGCGGGCAATATCGAGCGTTTGGGACTGACAGAAATTCCCTTTACCGAAAGCCCTCTCGACCTCGAAAGCAAAACCCGCGATCGCGTTTTCACCGGACGAGAAAAAGAATTGCGCCAAGTCTTTAACCTCTTCCAAAGTCGAGAACGCCGCCGCATTTTAGTCTACGGTCAAATCGGCATCGGTAAAAGTGCCTTTTTGCTGGAAGTGCTGTCGGTTTTGCGCCGCAAGCGTCCGAAAATGCTCTCCACTTATATTTCCCTCCCCGCAGATGTAGACCTCGCCACTACCGCCCTCATTGCCGTCGCCCGAGAAATGTCCGATGATGATTGGGCGCAACGTCAACTAAACGAAATGGGAATTCCCACGGATAAAGCGTTGAGAGATCGCACTTTTGAAGCGGGTGCGAGCCAGATATTCACGGCTAAAATTAGCGAGAAAAATGTCCCCATCAATAAGCTACAATACTCGACGATTAGCCTAGAAACACTGCTAGAAAGAGCGAAAAAGAAATATCCCGACGGCGTTCTCATTGCGATCGACGATCTCGACAAACGCAATCCTCGCCAAGTGCGAGAATTGATGCACGATGCCCAAGGAATGTTAAAAGGACGAGCCTGGTTCATGCTAACTGGACATCCACAGGGAATAATGGGCGATTTATTGACCGTCGAACGGGGCTTATTTGACCTACAAATCCCCCTCAAAGAACTCGACGCAAAAACCACCTATCAAATGTTAATTAATTATCTCAATAGTGCAAGAATTAATAACGATTGCAGCGATCGCGAAAATCCCAAATCTGTTTTACCCTTCACCCCAGAAACCGCAGAACGCTTCTGTATGAAATCCCGTGGTAAACCCCGCCTTTTCAATCGTTTGGGTAACGCAGTTCTCGCTACGGCAGCAGAAATGCAAGCAGAAAAGATTACTCCAGATGTTCTTTTGCAAGGGTTAAAAGCCGCCTCCCGCACCTTGCGAGAACAAGCCGCATTAAACGCAAAAGAAGAACAAATTCGCCTCTTTTTAGAACAGCGAGGAATCCTCTCCGATGAAGAAATTGCAATGGAAGAATTGGAACAACTCGGCGTTCGCAGCTTTAGCGAATTAATGCCCTATTTAGAACGCTTAGAACAGGCAGATCTCGCCCAACAAAGCGATCGCGACGATGCCACCGTTTACGAACCCGTACTGTTACCTCCTGCTGACGAAAACGAACTCGCAGATCCCGACGATACCCCCGATGCGATCGTACTCGAAGGATTGCGCTAGGGTTTACACGAAGCAAAAACCGGACAAACGCTTCCTCTTTCTGCACTTGATGATGATGAAGAAACTTGAGAGAATGCGATCGCACCTCCAAAATTATTCCTCTTCTTCAGCGCGATCGAGAATGCAAATCGATCGCTACAATAGACTTAAAACCAACTTTTCTCGAACCATGCCAGCGATCGCCACTAAATCCTATATTGAATATCGAAATAACGGCTATTGGATAAAAGAAACGCGCATTTCTTTAGATTCCGTTGTCTATGCTTTTCACAATGGACAATCCCCAGAAAGTATTGTTCGTGCGTTTCCCTTATTAACTCTCGAACAAGTTTATGGTGCAATTGCATTTTATCTTGCCAATCGTACAGAAATCGATCGCTACCTCGAACAAGAAGAAACGGCATTTGAAGAAATGCCTCAATTTCTGCAAACAAGCGATCCAAATTTATACGAAAAATTGCTTGCTGCCAAAACACGACAGCAGCCATCAAACAGATGAATATTCTTTATCAAGCCGATGCGGATTTCAATCAAATCATTGTTACGGGAGTGAGAAGACGAGAATCTACCATTGATTTTCAAACAGCATCCGAAGCCAATTTACAAGGCGTTTCAGATTTCGACGTGTTGGCATTAGCAGCAAAACAAAATCGTATTCTCGTGACCCACGATCGCAGAACAATGCCTCTAGAATTTGCAGAATTTATTACTCATCAAACAAGTGCAGGAGTTTTGATTGTATCCAAAAAATTAGCGGTTGAAATCGTCATTGACGAACTGATACTCATCTGGTCGGTATCCACTGCTGAAGACTGGATCGATAGAATTGCTAAGATTCCACTTTAAGCTGCATTGAGTATGAGGCAATAAAAATCGTCACATCGTCACAAATATTCCATCAATGTTCAAAACTTGTTAGATCGCGATATTAAGATTGACTTGATTTATAAGCCGTCCAACCGCCATAACTGGAAACATCGAGATAGTTTCGTTCCTCGATAATTTCCCGAGGATAAAGCATCGCGATCGCTTCTCCACCTCCTTCCAAAGCAACAGGAGAAGGATACAGGTGAGGTGGTTCATTTGCTAATAAATGTTCGTACTGTTCCTTCGTCATTTCATAGAGTTCCCCGGGTATAGAAATGCCTCCTTCGGTCACTTCATAAATGCCGGGATGCTTATCTTCAACAGAATGGAGGCGATAGCGAGGTACGGTTTGAACCGCTTTAATAAACTTCGTTTCGGCGATGGTTTGATGATCCGGCTGTCCTCGCAATGCCGAACCGCAAATAAAAACAAGCTGAGAATCTGACATTTTTTGCTCCTTTGGCGTGCAGTTGCCCGGAAAATTGTAGAGTGTTATACATTAATGAATCGCATTCTAACTGTATACAGAAAGCGATCGCGTTAATCAAGTCTCAAGCACTCCCTCGTCAGATCATGACCCAAACCGCGCAACCCTTGCGACCTTCTCCTCCTCCTCAGTACGATCCCCTACATGCCGAGGCTCGGGGGGTAAAGTTGCGATCGCTGACCAAAAAATACGGCTCTGTCGTCGCGGTAGAAAATATTACCCTCGACATTCCCGCAGGCTCTTACTGTTGTTTATTGGGGCCGAGCGGTTGTGGTAAAACGACCACATTGCGGATGTTAGCGGGACATGAGGAAGTCACGGGAGGGCAAATTTTCATCGGCGATCGCGAGGTAACATCCCTTCCCCCAGCCAAGCGCAATACAGCAATGGTATTCCAAAACTATGCCCTTTTTCCCCATAAAACCGTCTGGGACAATGTGGATTTTGGTTTAAAAGTTCGGGGGATGAAAAAACGCGATCGCGCGACTATCATTGAGGAAATGCTCGAGCTGATGGGAATGCAGGATTTTGCTCGTCGCAAGCCCCATCAATTGAGCGGGGGTCAGCAGCAGCGTATCGCCCTTGCCAGAGCTTTAGCAACCCGTCCCCAAGTCTTACTTCTCGACGAACCTCTGAGCGCCTTAGACGAGTCTCTGAGGGTGAAAACAAGGGGGGAACTCAGGAAGTTGCAAAAAAAGTTCGGCATGACTTTTGTCCAAGTGACTCACGCGCAAGATGAAGCCTTTTCCCTTTCCGATCGCATTGTCGTCATGGATCGCGGACGGGTGGATCAAGTCGGAGATCCGGCACAAATTTATAGCCATCCCGCTTCTCAATTTGTTGCCCGTTTTGTGGGAGATAATAACATTTTTGAGGGGGAAGTAACGGGAAGTTCCAAGGAAGGCGATCGGGATATTATTAGCCTCGAAGTTGAGGGAATTGGCACGCTTTTCGCAACGGGTCACGCCGTCGCGATCGGCACAAAAGCATCCTGTTGCGTGCGCTCCGATCTCATGCACTTACATTCTTATTTCCAATCTTCTCAACCGACTTCTAATTCCCTTTCTGCTCGGATTAGTTCTGTTGAATTCACGGGGTATATTACTCGCGTTTCCCTTCTCCAAGAAAGTAATGGTAAAGAGCTATTATATAAAGCTCGTACCGAAGACTGGCTCTCTGAAAATTATCAAGAAGGACAACGCGTACATCTCAGTTGGTCGCCAAGCGAGTGCATTTTTCTGTCTCATTGAATAAGGAGTAAAGAGTAAAGAGTAACAACCAACAACCAATAACCAATAACCAATAACCAATAACCAATAACCAAAATGTCAAATCTTTCTCGTCGCAGACTCATTCAAACCGGACTTGCTGCTGGTGCTTTCCTCACCGCTAAAGGTTGTGCTAGCAATAGTTCGGACAAAGACAAGCCCAGAAGTCCGGAATTAAATGCGAATAAAATCAAAGATGTTACACTTCGTTTTATTGGTACTGGCGTTTCTCAAATCAACGAAGTTGCCGAACAAATTCAAAAAGACCTCGGCTTTAAGGTTGATATGCGGGCATTGAGTACCGAGGAAAATAATCAAATTGCCATTACGCAACCGAAACAATATGATATTTTTGATGGGGAATATTTTAGCTTACCTTTGGTGATTCCTTCGGGAAATTTACAACCCATTGATGTTAGCAAAATCAAAGAATTTGATAAGATTGTCCCGATTTTTACGTCTGGAGAACTGTATGAAAATGCTCCTGTAAACACCTCCCAAGGTACCGCACCTCGGAAAGTCATGTTTCTCAAAGGGGAAGATTCCAAGGAATTTTCAGAAACGCCGACAAATTGGGCGACTTTACTCCCCTTTCAATATAATTCCGATACTCTAGGCTGGCGACCGGATTTAGTGG
>JBFRWJ010000645.1:0-11189 GCA_051439525.1 Spirulina sp.
GATACCCTCGATCGCACCGTGACGATACGAGCCGCCTATACTTTAGCCTCAACTCTGCACGCTCTTACTCTGGGAGAGACTTCGGGTTTGAGGGCTTATCCCGATCCGCCCCAACTGAGCAATCGCCTCGAGCGGGGTCAATTTCAAGCCATCCGCACCGATCGCATATCCTATATCGCAGAACAGCCCGGTCGCGATCGCTTGCCCGCCATCGAGATCGCGTGGTGGAATCCCGAAACTCAATCTTTGGAAACCGAGGTCATCCCAGAGGTGAGCATTCGCGTTAAGCCGACGTTGAAACAGGTACTCCTGAAGTTGCTGCCCGGGTTTGCCCTTCTTGCTGTTTTTGCCATCCTTGTCATTTACTACCGCAAGCCCCTGCAACAACGTTGGCAGGCTTATCTTCGTCAACGAGAGGAATCGGAATCCGCTTACTGGCGACGACTGCATCGCGCTTGTTCGGACGGCGATGGCCAAGGGATTTGGATGCGGCTCTCTCAGTGGCTCGCTCGCACGACGAAAAACTCCCAAACGGTGACATTGGAGGAGTTTCTCGCTCGCGCGGACGATCCCGATTTGACTGCCCGAGCGATCGCTCTCGAGCAGAGTCTATTTGCGGAGAAGAACGACACCACTGCTGGGTCTAGTTCTGAATTATATCGCGCCCTCAGTCGGGTTAGAAAAATGTGGTTGCGCCAGCAGCAGTCCGAGTCCGATCGCCAGCAATCGTCGGTTTTGCCTCCTCTGAACCCAATGCGATCGAAAAGAGTTTAGTGCTAAATTAAAAGTTACGCTCGAATCTGAATTAACAGGTTCTTCCAAAAGTAATGTTCTCTTTAGAAAGAAGGTTGTTTGGGGTAACTCAAGCATCATTCGTTCTCTCCGGGGCTCTCCCACCATAATCTTTGATTGGGTGGGATGAGGATGTCAAGAGAACATTCTGTCGGGGCATACCGATTTCAATGCCTTGGCGATCGAATGCTTCTTTCAAACGCCGCCAAAATTCCCGCTCGACATCCCATTGACGCATGCGCTTGGTTTGAATCCACATCACGATTTGCGTACCGGTTGCGCTAATTTTACTGACTCCAATGAGAACGGCAGGATCTAAAATATCTTCTTGCCATTCTGGAGAGTTTTGCATCTGTGTGGCAACTTGTTTCATCATCGCGATCGCTTCGGTCGGATTGGCTGGATGGGCGATTTCAACAGCGAGGTCGATGCGAGACCAATCTTTCGTTAAATTGTGTACGATTTCGATTTGGTTGTGAGGAATGGTCGTCAATCGTCCGCCATCGCTCCTCACTTGAGTCGTCCGAAAGCTCATGCGTTCGACAAAGCCGACGATCCCGTTAATCTCGACAACATCGCCGACCGCATAACGATCTTCCATAAGAATAAACATGCCGTTCAGCCAATCTTTAAGCAGATTTTGAAATACAAGCCCCAAGGCAGCTCCAAAAATGCCCGCTCCCGTCAGCGCTTCGCTCAAGTCAATTCGCTGCCACAGTAAAAACCCAATCACTCCCGTAATGGCAGCAGTCGTATTGATAATACTTGAAAAAACTTCTTTCAAAGTCGGGGCGCGCAACAAGGCGCGAGCGTAGCGATCTTCGTCTAACAGTCGAAATTCGTCCAGTTTTTTGTGAATGGTTCGACTCAGAATCTCTTGAGCAAGCTTTGCCAGTCCGAACATCACGATCGCGATCGTTAAAATTTGGCTGGGAAACGATCGCACCCAACTCGCCCAAATGCGGGTTTCCGGAAAGAGTTCCAGTACGGCGGCAATGCTCCAAATCCAGATGACGGCTTGGCCGAGTTGCAAGAATTGTTGCAGGCTGAGATTCAAATAGAGTTGCTGTTTGCGCAGCAGTTGGGTATTGAGTCTTTCCGAGCGTTCCCGATCGCCGGACTCCGGTAGCAAGGGCATCGATGGGGTTTCGGTTTCGGCGATGGGCGAGTCGTCGCCATCGAGACGCTTGTAGTGCCGTTTCAACCATCTCTTGACGATCCACAGGATTGACGTTGCCGCGATCGCGGCGATCGCGATTTGCAGGGCTCGATGGCGCTGTTGTCGTCGTGCCTCGGGCTGTATTTCTTGCCATGCCGCGACAAGGGCCGCGCGAATCGTCTCGGCCCGATCTTCGGCGAGGAGAGGAACGGGCATTTGAGCCAGTCGCGCATCCGGAGCGGTTATGGTGACAATGACATCCTCATTGATTCGCGGGGCATCCGAAACGATGATGACCTTCAAGTTATCCAAGGTCGAGACTTTAACCTCGAAAGTATCGGGATTGAATCCCACATTCAGAATGGTTGCCAGATTATTTTCCACGATATTTGCTCTCCATTCGGCGGGAGACGCGTCCGTGGCATTGGAGTCGCCAACATTGATTCGGGCTGCAACCGGAAATAAAGGCCGACCCCTGAAAATCACGTTGGTATATTCAACATCGCCTTGACGGAAAATTTGGCGATTGGGACGATTCTCCACGATTTGCGTCCATGCAGGAGCGAGACTCGAATCGAGTTGCTCGACGGGTGGGGGCAAGATGTTTTGTGCCGAACCGGGAGTTGTTGCGAAAACTCCGGCAGCGATCCCTAACAAAAACAAGAGGAGAATAACGATGTTCTTCAGGTGAGATTGGAGGGGGTGAATTCTCGTCATTCGGCGCATGCTCTCGCTCTCCAAAAAAGGTTAATAGGGAATGATGGGGGGCGATCGTCCCTTCAATCCCGATCTCGACTTCTCGACCGCCTTCCGGGCAATCGAGAACGCTGTTTGGGGTCTTGGCGGGGATGGGGGTATTGTAACCCGGTGTGGGTTCGGTCACGATCGTTGCTTCTTTTGTGTTTCTAAGGTGTACAAAGTTTTCGGGTTCGGATCGGGATTCGCACCGATTAGTTTGCTTCCGCGGCCATTTTCTTTTGATATTTGTTGGCGTAAATTCCCCCAACGACAGCAGAAACCGCCGCATAAGTCGCGATCGCTCCCAAAATGCCGGGATCTTCAAAATTAGCGGTGGCGATCGCGAGGGACAGTCCGGCATTGCGAGTGCTATTGGCGATCGCGATCGTCAAACGGCGTTCTGGAGTCGATCCGCCTAGAAAATGCCCGGCTGCCACGCAGGCCCCCGCAAACAGGACGGCGGCAAAAATAGTGGGTATCCCTGCCGTTAAAACTTTCGGGAGAGCGACGACTAAAATAACAACAAAAATCCCGAGGAGGAGGAAACTACTCAGTTTAAAAACAGGTTCGTTGATATCTTCTGCAAAGTCTGGCAACCATTGGCGAATTGCCAATCCAACGGCAATGGGAATCAATTGAACCGATGCGATTTGCCGGAAAATTGTGGCAGGTTCGATGGCAAATTCTGCGGGATAAAGTTTTGCCAAAATTGCGATCCACAGGGGTACGAAGAGAACGCATAATAGCGCCATTGTCACCTGAAAACTTCCGGCAAGATGGGGTGATGCTTTGCCTTTGAGGGTCTTGCGGTAAATCATGGGCGCGCCCGGACAAATTGCCATTGCTAGCAAACCGACCCGTGCTGGAAAACTGAGGGGAACAATCTGGTTAATAACGATGGCAGCGATGGGGGAAACGACAAAGGCGGCCAGCAAACAGCGTATCAAAAGGTTACGCTGCCGTAACAGCAAGGCAAGATTGGCAAACCCTTCCGAAAGCCCGATGGATAACATCATCGCAAACAGCGTTAATTGGGCATAGCTAATCAAAATTGTTTTGATATCGAGTTCTAGAGACATTGGCAATCTTCCTGACAACAATTGAATGATTTATAAGGTTAAGATTCAATCCCCATTGCCTGTTCCAAACTCTCCAAAATCAAATCGGTAATAACTTGAATGCGATATTGACAGAGGAGGGTTTCCGTCGAGGCAAACGTGCCATTTTCCCAATATTTATGACGACAAGCACCTCTTCCACAAACCCCAAAATACTCGCAACTCTGACGGCAACCTTCCACGCCCGCCCGAATATCTCGATAATACGACTAATTGAAGGGGAGCGAATTCTCGGGGGGCGATCGCAGCCAAACGTTCCGGAGAATTTGAGAGGGTCTGAGTCATTTCAGTTATTGACTATCGCCGGGATGGAGATTTGAACCCCTATTTTTTGGGTCGGGGAAGGTAACGATTGACTGGTCGATGAGAGGAGCGATCGCGAGACCGATTACCAGGGATTGAGGAAACCGCCACCATCTCTCCAACCATTGCGCCAAGGTCGGCTATTGATAAAACCGCCGCCACCAGTTTTTTATACATGGGTTCTCCTCGATTTCATGAGTACAGGCGCTGCGGCATTTATGGTAGCCCAACGATCGCGATTTAGCAATCTTTAATTCGGAAAATTTTATAATCTTTTGTAGACCCATTCGGTCTTACAAAATTTCGCTGGCTGGATAATAGTTTAGAACCTGCGATCGCTTTTTCTGCGTTTTGTGTATACTAGCTGGCAGATGTATCAATTGAGCCAATCTCATCCTAATATGCTAACTCGAAGGCGATCTCATGAAATTTACTTGTAAATCTTTGCGACTGGATTTTTTTGCTAACAATAAAATTGCGGGGAGTCCGAATCCCCAAAAAAAAGTGAGAGCTTTTTTTGATTTGCAGTTTTACTTGCAGTTGTTAGTGTTTTTGACTTGTTTGGCCGATTTTCCCGCCGCTTCCGCCATGCCGATCGCGGATGGAGAAGAGAGCGATCGCGAAGCCAATCTCTTTCTTGTCATCAATTAATCGTGCGGAAATGTTCTGCCTTTCTCGTAAAGTGAAGCAAATTTAGAAATTGCCCCCATGACCGATACTCCTGCTGTCCCTGAAGAACAATCACCTTCTCCCTTTGCGAATCTCAGCAACACCGAACTTGCCGTCATTCGCAGCGAACTCGCCCGAGAGCGGACGGATCTGTCCGAAACCCGCACGGATCTGTCCGAAACCCGCACGGATTTGGCTCGCGATCGCAATCGCATGGCCGCCGAACGCACCCTCATGGCTTGGATTCGCACGTCTCTTTCTTTAATTACTTTCGGGTTCGGGATCGATCGCCTGTTCGTTTACTTGAATAAAACTCAAACCCATAAGATCGTTGACGTGCTGAGCGAAGAACGCCTGCTCGGTCTCAGTTTTATTACCCTCGGCACCTTTGGTTTGATTGTGGCGACGGCATCCCACTGGCGAACCCTCAAAAAAATCGAGCAAAAAGATTATACCTATACGCCTCGTTGGTCGTTGGGAATGGCGGTGGCGATCGCGCTGGCCTTTATTGGTTTGGCAACCTACTATCCCCTCATTACGGCGGATGCCGGATTGAACGAAATCGTGACCCCCGACAGCCAGATTATCCAAAATTTAGCGAGTTTGACGATTTTTCTCATCATGCTGACGATGGGAATCAACTTCTCCCTGCGGGAGTTGCTGGCATTTTGGCGGCAAACGGGTTTGCTGGCGCGATCGCAACTGGCGGCTTCTGTCTTGATGCCTGCCGCCACCCTCGTCATTCTTTTGCTGCTCCATCCCCCCAAAGCCGCCATTCTCGGATTAACTCTTTTGGCTGCTGCTCCCGGCGCGCCCTTGCTGACCAAGCGAGTGCAAATGACGGGTAGCAGTTTTAACTATGGCGCGAGCTTGCAGGTCACGCTGTCTCTATCGGCTGTATTTGTCGTTCCCCTGATCTTGAGCCTGTTTGGGGCAATACTTCCCATCGCGACGGAAACGGCAGAACCGCCCCAAATTGTCAAGCAGATTGCCATCGTGCAACTATTACCCTTAAGCATTGGTTTGGGGCTGCGCCAAATCGGCTCCGAACTTGCCGATGAAATTGGTGATTTTTTAACCATTGCCGCCAATACTTTATTCGCGATTTTGGCGATCTTTCTGCTGATCTTGAGTTTGGATACAATTCCTCACTTGGGAACGATGTCGGTGATTGCCATTGTCGCGATCGTGACAATCTCTCTGGCGATCGGGCATTTTCTCGGCGGACCCACGGCCCAAACCCGAGCTGCCGTCGCGATCGCCAGTATTGCCCGTAATGCCGGACTGGCACTGTTTCTGGCTATTCTCAATCAACGAACCGAAGCCATTCCGACCATCTTGTCCTATCTCGTTCTCGGTGCATTGGTCGCTTTTCCCTATTCGGCATGGATGAAACGAAAAATTGCAGCGTCTTCTTCGGAAGCAACCGCAGCATCATAGCGTATCGTTAACGACAAAATAGATAACTTTAGCCAACTCAATCATGGAACTTATCGAACATCTCAGACAGAGTTTAAACCTTGTGGTTGACTTTGCCGTTCTGCTTCTCGAAGCGATTTCCATCTTTTGCGTTTTGGTGGGACTCTTAAAAGCCCTATTGAGTTTTCCGGGTTGGAATGCCGCCCAAAGAAGTGCGACTCCCTTCCTCAAGATGCGTACTTCTTTTGGTCGCTGGCTGTCCCTCGCTCTCGAATTTCAACTCGCTGCCGATATTTTGGGAACGACGATCGAGCCTTCTTTTGAAGAACTGATCCGCTTGTCAATCGTTGCCGTCGTGCGAACCTTCCTGAACTATTTCCTTGAAAAAGAAATGCTCGAAGCCTTGAAGTTGGAGAAAAAAGAGCGCTCCGAATCCCGAGGGTCGTAGCAAGTCGCATTATTCCAAGCCTCACTTCGGCAAAGCTCAGTGACCTCCTGCTTTAGCGGTCGGAACTGATAACTGTTCATTGTTCATTGAAATGACTCCCGATTCTCCCAAGAAACCCAATCCCAACGTCGAACTGGCCAGAGAGCGCAACCGCGCCGCCGCCGAACGCACGCTCATGGCTTGGATTCGCACTTGTCTTTCCTTGATTAGTTTCGGCTTCGGGATCGATCGCATCGTCGCCGCGATCGAAAAAATCCAAGCCAATGTCGATCCCATTCGTCTCTCGCGTCTTTTAGGACTGGCTTTTATTGCCTTGGGGACTTATGCCATGATGTCCGCCGCGATCGAACACCGTCAAGAACTCCGGCACATCCAGCGATCGCCCGAGGACTATATTTACACGCCGCGAACGTCCCTCGGCTTAACCGTTGCCAGCAGTTTGGTCGCGATCGGCTTCCTTGCCTTCTTCGGTATTTTGCTCAGATCTTGGTTCTAGGAAATTATCTCTTCATGTCCGACCCCAAACCTTTCAATATCAACAACGAGCTGGTCAAAGAACGCAACCGCGCCGCCGCCGAACGCACGTTATTGGCATGGATTCGTCGCTGCTTGTCCCTCATTACCTTTGGCGTTGCCCTCGACCAAATCTATAATGCCGTCGCTGGAGCGTTCCCTCGAGTGACGGAGATTTTTGGCGCTCGAGTTGCAACTTCGGTGAGTTTGGTTTTTATTCTCTTAGGAATTGGTTTGCTTATACTGGCGATCGTTCAGTATCGCTTGACGTTAAAAGATATCCAGAGGTCGGATTACCTGCATGGTGCCGCGCGACCGTTAAATCGGATCGTGACGATTGCGATCGCGATTTTTGGCATCCTTTCATTTATTGCAGTTCTGATTCAGGCGACGGGATGAGGTCATACCAAATCCGCTTTGCTGGAGAGGTATTCAATTTTGTAGGGGCAATTCATGAATTGCCCCTACAACAAGATTTTCCGCGATTTGATGAATACCCTCTGAGGTAACTGGATTTGGTATCATATCCTTTTTTAAGCCGGAGCGAGCCGTTTGACCAACCGAAAGCCGATATGGGTCGTTCCCGTATCCGGGGCTTGGGATTCTCGCGCGGCGGGACGATAGCGGCTGCAATAGTTTTCCGCGCAAAGGTGAGAGCCGCCCTTAATGGTATGCACCGCACCCTCGAAGGGTTTTTTGGGATCGAAACTCTCGGCTTGTGCGGGCCCTTGGGGATCGGTGCTGCGAGCCATGGTATCGCGATCGACGCGAAACCAATCCGCCGTCCATTCCCAGACGTTCCCGGTCATGTCGTAAAGCCCGTAACCGTTGGGAGGAAACGAGCCAACGGGTGCAGTTCCGATATATCCATCTTGCTTTTCGTTCCGAAACGGAAACCATCCCTGCCACGTATTGGCCTTTTGGGGAGAATACTTATTGCCCCAAGTAAAGATGGCATCTTTGAGAGTTCCGCGCGCGGCATATTCCCATTGTGCTTCCGTAGGGAGTTGCTTGTCGGCCCAAGTGGCATAGGCTTCCGCGTCTTCATAGGCGATATGAACGACCGGATGCCGTTCCTTTCCGGCGAGGGAAGTTTCCGGGCCGTAGGGATGCTGCCAGTCGGCACCCGGAATCCAATGCCACCAACTGAGATAGGCAACTTCTCGCACCCCCTCATCGGGAGGAATAAACACTAACGATCCCGGCGATCGCTTCTCCTCGGGTAAGTCGGGAAATTGTGCCTTGGAGAGGGGTCGCTCGGCAACGGTAACATAGCCCGTGGCTTCGACGAAACGGGTAAAATCGGCGTTGGTCACTTCATAGCGATCGATACAAAAATCCCCCACCGTTACGTCCTCGACAACTTTTTCTTCCCAAAATCCGCTCGTGTCGTCTCCCATACGGAACGTGCCTCCCGGAATAAACACCATATTTTCAGGACAGGCAGGAGCGGCGATCGCAGTGGGAACGATACCCAGCCAGCAATAGGCGATTGCCGTAACGATAAGGGCGATCGCGCTAAAAAATCGCCAAGAGCGAGCAAAATTTGTAATTTTCATCTTCCCAATAGTATGTTGGCGGAAATCGAACTATCATCTTAGCCTCTAGAACTTTGTCTTGATGCGTTCGCTTCAGTTTACTCGCCAGCAGGCGATCGCGACTCCATCGCAGTTAGGTTGCCTCGAGTTCATGCTTCCTCATCCAGATTCATCAATTTGAGACTGAGAGCGATCGCGACGATGGTAATCGGAATCACCAAAAATTCCCATTGCAGTCCGACGGTGGGAATATATTCGAGCAAACTTTTCACGAATATCACGCTCAGTAATACGACCAAGACTTCCAATAAAGTTTTCTTCAGGGTCGCAATGCTGGATACTCTCAACCACTTGGGAATAAAATCGGGAATATTTTGATTGAGAGTAATAAATAATGAATAGATTCCATAGGCAAAATAGATAAAAGCCGTACCGATTAAAAAATCATCCAATGATTCTAACAGAAGCAATGTTGCTTCTTCAGCAGGCTCGAATTCTGATGCTTCGAGACGATAGGTAAAAAATACAACAAAGGCATTGAAGGTGTTTTGAAACCCGATAACAAACATGAGCAAAGCGGCAGCAAGGGCGGATAAAACCGCGATCGCGCTGAGAAATCGCGTCCAAATGATCAGTTTCAGTAAGCGGGGCATTTGGTCTCGTGGGGGAGGTGGAGAAGGATCTAAAGTCATTGTTTTTGCAGAAAGTAAATCATCTCAATTTTGCGCAAACAGTTGGTAGGGTGGGCAGGACATACCCATAAAAACTAGACGATAGGGTAAAGTCCTTGGTTCCCAAGCGCAGACGATTGACAAACCAGACCGAACCTAAACCTAAAAATAGAGAGTGAGAGTTAGCCATTGGTTTTAACCAATGGTCGTCGAACCCGACGGGTTTTAACCCGTCGTCATTTCCCTTTCTGATTTTCAATGTATTTTTTAACAGTCTCAGTACAGGCATTACCTGTAGTAGCGCAAAAATAACTTGGAGTCCAAACTCGTATAATCATGCTATCCTATCTACGGAGGTGATGCAAGATGTATGGATGTCAACAGCACTTAATCAAAGATTCCCCAGAGATCATGGCATTTCTTGAGTACATTTGCTCGGAAGCCAATAAGCTAACCAACTGCGGAATTTACTATTGCCGCCAAATGCTGTTCAAAGCCGGGAAATTTCTAACAAGAGGGGAACTGGACAAAGAACTAAAAAGCAATATCCACTTCAAAGCAATGCGGTCGGCTTGCGCTCAACAGACATTACATAGCGTGATTGAGTCATTTAATTCTTACAAGGAGTTATTGAAACTGTATAAGGAGGAAAAATTACACTTTAGACCCAAACCTCCATCTTACCGAAAGAAAGGAGGGATGGCCGTTGTAGCTTATCCTGCTCGATGGGTTAAACTGAAGGGCGGGAAATTAAAATTTTCCCTCGGCAATCAGGTCAAAGCATGGTTTGGAATTGACCATTTTCTCTTACCCATGCCTTCAAATCTGGATTTTGGCTCAATCCAAGAATACCGAATTCTACCGCGAAATGGATGTTTTTATATTGAGTTTGTCTACAAGCAACTGGAAGTTGAACCTGTTGAAGCTAATGGCAATGTCTTGGGAATTGACCCCGGATTAAATAATTGGATAACTGGAGTTTCCAATATTGGGAAGTCATTTATTATTGATGGAAAAAAGGTCAAATCTCAGAATCAGTGGTACAACAAGCAGATTGCTAAAATCAAGACAGGAAAACCACAAGGATACTGGGATAAAGAACTGGCAGAGTTAACCGAAAAGCGTAACCGTCAGATGCGGGATAACATTAATAAAACCGCAAGGTTTATTATTAATTGGTGTCTCACTAATAATGTCAGTAATGTCGTCTTTGGTTGGAATCCATTCAATAAAGATGGGATTAGCATTGGCCAAAAGAACAATCAGGAATTCGTGCAAATTCCCACAGCCAAGCTGAAAAATAGAATATCCCAACTTTGTCAGCAATACGGAATTAATTTTCTCGAGACGGAAGAGAGTTACACCTCTCAAGCCAGTTTTATAGATGATGATTTTCTCCCAAAATACGGTGAAAAACCCGAGCGGTGGAAGGCATCAGGGAAGAGGGTTAGAAGAGGTTTGTATTGTTCTTCTGATGGTAGTTTAATTAATGCCGATTGTAATGGGGCAGGCAATATAATCAGAAAGGTAAGCGCACAGTTAAATTTTGATTTAACCAAGGCGTGTAGGGCAGTTTTGACTCTGCCAAAACGGTATTGTTTGGACTCTCTTTCAAAACAATATCGTAAGCGCTTGGAGCGCGGTTTTAACAAGGGGCTGCGTGCGGAATTTAGTTCCGCACTTTAAAAGCCCCGCCCGCTCCAAGCATCCGCTTAGAATCCCCGTCTCTTTAGTGCGGGGTGAAGTCAACTTAACCGACGGCACTACCAACGACCAATTGTTCAAGCTCCGATCGACTCTAACTGGGTTAGAATTTTAAAT
>JBFRWJ010000646.1:0-8914 GCA_051439525.1 Spirulina sp.
GACACAAATCGTTCTTCGATCGCTTCACCTCGTTGAGAAGAATGAGAACAGATACGGGTTTCGATCTCAATTTTAGGCGAATCTTGAATCAAAGCAGTGCGATCGAATTCCTGTTTCCATTTTTGGGTAGCCGCGCGATCGAGCAACGCATCGACGGCATTGGTGATAATATTGGTAAACACTTGGGTCAGCTTGCCAATATAGCAAACAATGGGCGGTAAATGACCGTACCTCCGCACGATCTGAATATCGCTCCCCAGACGGCTTTTAAATAGCAAAATAATGCCATCCAAGCAAGCATGGAGATCGGCTGGTTTGGGATAAACCTCGTCAACATGACAGAAATTTTGCAGACTCATAGCCAGATCCCGCAATCGTTTTGCACCCGTTGCAATACTTTCAACGGCTTGAGGAAAGTCTTGTTTTAAGTAGGAAATTTCAATCGTTTCGCGAATATTTTCGATTTCTTGGGAAGTTGGAATCGTGTTTCGTTCGTAAGCAGAAAGTAAATCTAATAAATCTTGACTATAACTGGAAATATGGGTAAGATTTCCCCAAATAAAACCCACTGGATCGAGAATTTCGTGGGCAATTCCATCCACTAAACGCCCCAAACTTGCCATTTTTTCAGTTTGAATCATTTGAGCTTGAGAACGTTCGTAACGAACTTGGGCTTCAATCCCGCGAATTTGCCAGGACACCAAACTCAGTTGGCCAAAATCTAAAATTCTGTATTGAGAAGAGGAAAGTTGGACAATAATGGGATCGGCAATAATGCGTGACGATCGCTTTAATGCCTGCTGCATTGCTGTTAAAATGGGCATATCCCCGGGTAGAATTAAAATATCGGCATTATTGTGTCCCCAAAATACTCGCAAAGGCTGATCTAAAAAAAAGGTCATCGCTTGGGGAAGCAATAAATATTCTAATAACTGACGACGGGAAACAATACCGACTAATTCTTCGCTATCTGTTAACAGAACCCCCGGAAGTCGAGGATTTTGAGCAATGAGATCGGCAAGTTCGACCCCCAAACAAGAAATCGAGATCGTGCTATTGTACAGGGGAAGTTCTTGGAGGGTTGTATCGAGATCGATATCTCGCTCCATTCTGGAAGAATGAGAGGATTTTTCAGAACCAAATTCGTTCTGCATTCGATAAATTTAAAAATTTTACAATATAGTCTAGTTAAAAATTAGTCGAAATTGCTTGTACCGGACAAGTGGGAATGCACTGTTCGCAGACAACGCATCGAGAGCGATGAAACTGTAGTTTAAAGGTTTCTGGGGCAAGGGTCAATGCCTTAGTCGGACAAACCCCCGTACACAACCCGCAGTCCGTACAGCTTTCTTCATCAATGAGAATTTCGCGACTGGCCAGAGAAACATCAATATCTTGCGATCGCATCCATTCGAGGGCTGCTTCGATCGCATCGATATCTCCCAACAGATCGAGCACTAATTTGCCGATTTGATTGGGGGCGACTTGCGCTCGAATAATGTTGGCAGCTACATTAAAATCTTTGGCCAGTCGATAGGTTACGGGCATTTGTACGGCGCGTTTTGGGAAAATTAAGGTTATTCGTTTTTTCATCGGTTTCGCTTCCTTGGGGTTATTTGCTAGAGTATGGAAAAGATACCCATTGATATCCTGTTATTTGCTGTTATGAAAAACCGTCTGGGAAATATTGCGATCGCTCTGGTTGCATTTGTTTTGAGTTCTGCCCTCTTCTTTGCCCTACAAACGCAAAGAAGCGATGCGTCTCTTGACAATCAAGCAAAAGCTGCCGTCCCGTTAGCGGTCGCCTTACAAAATGATAAACCCTCTTTAATGGAATTTTATGCAAACTGGTGTACCAGTTGTCAAGCGATGGCCAAAGATTTGCAGTTTATTAAGCAGGAGTATGGGGATGAGGTGAATTTTGTCATGCTCAATGTCGATAATACGAAATGGCTGCCGGAAATTTTACACTATCGGGTGGATGGCATTCCTCATTTTATTTATTTGGATCGGCAGGGAGAAGCGGTTGGAGAAGCGATCGGAGAACAGCCTCGTTCTATTTTAGAGGCAGATTTAGCAGCACTGGTTGTCAATCGTTCGCTCCCTTATGGTAATACCATGGGTAAAGTTTCTCAGTTTGATGCCCCCATTCAACCGAGCGCATCTCCTGACGATCCTCGCCGTCACGGCAGTCAAGTTCAAGAGTCTTAGAAAATCTGGGAAATGAGGCAGAACAAGGGAAAATAGAGCAAAATGAATTTAATAGAATTGTTTCGCGATCGCGCTCTCCAACAGCCTCATTTCCCGGCACTGATCGATCGCGGACGTTCTCGCATCACCTCTTTTGGGGATCTCGAACGATCTTCCCAATGTTTGGCACGATTATTTCAGCAAAGGGGATTAAAACCGGGGGATGGCGTTTTGATTTTTTATCCCCTTTCGGCGGAATTATATATTATTCTTGCGGCAGTTTTTCGCCTCGGTTTGGTGGCTATGTTTCTCGATCCTTCTGCGGGGAAAAAACATATCGATCGCTGTTGTCAACTCTATCCACCACAATGTTTTATTGCTAGCACAAAAGCACATTTTTTGCAAGTTTTTTCTCCGCAATTACGTCAAATTCCCCTCAAAATTAGTTTCGGTTGTGCTTTCCCTCACACTCTCTCTTGGCAGGAGATTAAGGGTTTATCACCCTATCCTAATATTTACTCTTGTTCTGGGGACGAACCCGCTTTATTGACCTTTACCAGTGGCAGTACGGGACAACCGAAAGCTGCAATGCGATCGCAGGGTCTTCTCCTCGCTCAATATCAAATTCTCAGGCGAACCTTGCAACTGCAACCCACTGAATTAGAACTCTCTACCTTACCGATTTTTATTCTTGCCAATCTTGCTTCTGGTTTAACCAGTCTAATTCCCGATGTCGATCTGCGTTTTCCGGGGAAGATAAAAAGCGATCGCGTTATTCAACAAATCCAAAAATATCGTCCTTCCCGTTTGCTGGCTTCTCCTGCCTTCTTAGAATGTTTAATCGAGCGGTGTCGCGATCGCGGTTTAATTTTACCTCAAATTGCCAAGATTTTTGTCGGGGGTGCCCCCGTGATGCCGCGAACGCTTTCCCAACTCAAAACTATTTTTCCTCAAGCTCAAATTACTGTGGTTTATGGCTCCACGGAAGCCGAACCCATTGCCTCGATTTCTGAGGGAGAAATGGAGGCAGAAGATTGGCAGAAGATGCGATCGGGTCAAGGATTATTAGTGGGAAAACCCGTCCCAGAGATTCAACTGCGATTGCGTTCGCCTTGGGAAAATGCGATCGCATTATCTGAAGAGGAAACATTGCAAAAATGCGGTTTGCCTCGGGGAGAAGTTGGCGAAATCCTCGTGAGGGGCAATCATGTTTTGTCAAGATATTTACAGAAACATGAAGATAAAAATACTAAAATTTATGTCGATCGTACTCTTTGGCATTCCACGGGAGATATGGGATATTTAGATGAATTGGGACGATTGTGGCTGTTAGGACGGCGATCGGGTTGTCTTCGCGATCGCTTTGGCATTCTCTATCCTTTTACCGTGGAATGCGTGGCGAACGGCTATCCCGAAATCAAGCGATCGGCGGTCGTTTCTTGGCAGGGAAAGCGAGTGTTATTAATTGAGTTGAATCAAAATAAAAAACAGTTAGATTTAAATGCTTTGAAACGTTCTCTCGATTATGCTAAAATTGAGAGAATTGTAATCTGTTCGCGAATTCCAGTGGATCGACGTCACAACTCAAAAATTGATTATTCTCGTCTCGATAAAAATTTCCCCAAAAACGGAGGTTTAAAGCCCCGCCGTTTCTGACGGGTTTGGTTAGGTTTCCGTTCGCCGTTCGTCGTTCACCGTTCACTGAAATGACCCGAGACACTGTCGATTTAGTTCAATATGCCGAGCAAGCAGCGCAATTATTGGATTTGCCCATTGCTCCCGATTACTTACCCGGAGTCGTTGCCAATTTGGAAAGCATTGTCGCGATCGCCGAATTGGTGTCAGAATTGACCTTACCGGAAGAAATCGAAGCCGTACCCGTATTTGAACCATGACTCTGGATCTAAAAACTGCGGATGCTCTTTCCCTTGCCAAAGCCATTCGAGACCAGACGGTGACGGCAGAAAGCACCACTCGAGAGCTTTTCGGTGCGATCGATCGCCGCGATCCTTCTCTCAATTGTTTTACCACTCTCTTGAGAGAACGGGCGATCGCGGACGCTCGCAGCATCGATCGCGAAATTGGGGACGGTCGCAATGCAGGTTTTTTGGCCGGGATTCCCTTTGCCGTTAAAAATCTTTACGATATTGCCGGGATCGTGACCCTAGCCGGATCGAAAATTAACGCCGATCGCCCTCCCGCTTTGGAAGATGCTATGGCCATCGCTCGGCTCAAACAAGCCGGAGCCGTACTGGTGGGAACGTTAAATATGGATGAGTACGCCTACGGTTTCACCACGGAAAATACTCACTACGGTGCGACGCGCAACCCCCACGATCGCGATCGGGTGGCGGGGGGATCCTCTGGAGGGTCGGCCGCAGCAGTAGCGGCGGGATTCGTCCCCCTCGCCCTCGGTTCCGACACCAATGGCTCCGTGAGAGTTCCGGCGGCATTTTGCGGGATTTATGGCTTTAAACCCACCTACGGACGACTGTCGCGATCGGGGATGGCACTATTGGCGGGGAGTTTGGATCACGTGGGGGTTTTTGCCCGTTCCGTGCGGGATATTGCCGCCGCTTTTGACTTTTTGCAGGGAGAAGATCGTCGCGATCCGGTTTGCACGCGCCATCCCCCCGAACCTTCTCTCTCACAAATCAATTTGGGGATCGGGGATTTGCGTATTGCCGTTGCGGACGGGTATTTTGCAGAAGGGGGAGAACCGGAAGTGTTTGCAGCCGTGGCAGAAATTGCCCAGTGTTTGCACGCGAGGGGAAAAGTGATCCTCCCCGAAGCGCATCGGGCTCGGGGGGCAGCTTATCTGATTACCGCTTCAGAAGGTGCCAACTTACATTTACCAGCATTGCGATCGCGCCCCCAAGATTTTGACCCCGCCACCCGCGATCGCTTTTTGGCGGGGGCCTTGATTCCTTCTCCGTGGTACATTCAGGCACAACGCTTTCGCCGTTGGTATCGCGATCGGGTGCGGGATATTTTTCGCCACGTGGATATTATTCTCGCCCCAACCACCCCTTGCGTCGCCCCTTTTATCGGTCAAAAAACCATGACGATCGCCGGGGAAGAAATGCTGGTTCGACCCAATCTGGGGCGCTTTACCCAACCCCTTTCTTTTATTGGTTTGCCCATCCTCTCGGTGCCGGTGCATCTGAACAATACCCTGCCGTTAGGGGTACAAATCATTGCCGCTCCTTTTAATGAATCTTTGGTGTTGCGGGTTGCTTCTGCCTTGGAACGTCAAGGGGCGATCGCGGCAAAAATTGGCGATCGATAGGAGAGGAATTTCACCCCAGAGGCACGGAGGAACGCAGAGAGAGAAGGGAATTTGTTAACGGCAGGTAAAAAATGATACAAAAAAAGAATAGCGATTGAAGGAAGCCATCGAAACAACACTCATTATCATCCATGCGATCGGGGGATTGGGGTTATTTCTCTTGGGCATGATTGTCATGACCGACGGACTCCGCTCTCTTGCGGGGAATGCCATGCGCACGGCACTGATGCGATTTACCCGCACGCCCCTATCCGGAGTGCTGACGGGAGCCGCCAGCACGGCCATTCTGCAATCTTCCAGTGCCACGACGGTGGCAACGGTGGGTTTTGTCAGTGCCGGACTGATTAGCTTTTCCGCAGCACTGGGGATTATTTTTGGGGCGAATCTCGGCACCACCATTACGGGTTGGTTGGTCGCCATTTTGGGGTTTAAGCTCAAACTGGGTACGGCGATCCTGCCCCTCATCCTCATCGGTGCCAGCTTGAAATTGTTTGCCAAGGGCCGATGGGCGAATCTCGGCTATGCGATCGCGGGTTTTGGCTTAATTTTTGTCGGCATCGCCACGATACAGGATGCCATGGGGGGCTTAGGGGACATGATTACGCCCGATCGCCTGCCGGCGGATACCTTCATCGGTCGATTGCAACTGGTTGCCCTGGGGATTATTGTCACGGTTATTACTCAATCCTCTAGTGCTGGAGTTGCCGCAACTTTAACCGCCCTGTATGCCGGAGTCGTGAATTTTGAACAGGCTGCCGCGTTAATCATTGGCATGGATATGGGGACGACAGTAAAGGCAATAATAGCAACGGTGGGCAGTTCCGTTAATGCTCGTCGCACGGGGCTTTCCCATGTGGTTTATAATTTTTGGACGGCAGGGATCGCACTCCTTCTCATTACTCCCTACACTTGGCTTTGGGATGCGATCGCGCCGGGGCAGTTGACTGAAAATGCAGAAATCGCTCTGGTGGCGTTTCACACTTCCTTCAATGTGGTGGGAATCACGACGATTTTGCCGTTTACCCGGCAGTTTGCCCATCTCATTATCGGGTTGTTGCCGAGTAAGGGACTCGTCGATACGGATAGATTGAACGATGCACTGTTAGAACAACCCGACTTAGCCTTGAATGCCGTCCAAGCCTCGATTCAAGCCGAATTCTTGGCACTCTTGCGTCACGTAGCAGCAATATTAGGCGATCCCGATGGTCAACGGATTGATTTGACCGAACTTCAGACTGCCCTCGATGAAACCTCAACTTACTTGGATCGAATTCATTTGAAAACGGGTGAGGGCGAGACTTGGGAGCGGCTCATCAATACGATCCACGCCCTCGATCATCTCCAGCGCCTTCACGAACGTTGCGAAGAAGAGGAAGACCGCTCGCAAACGGTACGAGCAACGACAGAACTGGAAGAAGAACATCATCTCTTCATCGAGAGCATCCAAGAGATGATAGCCTTGGTGCCAACCCATCGCTGGCAGGCCGCCGCCGATCGCGCTCGCGAAACCTCCCAAAGAATCCATCACAAAGTGCGACCTTACCGAAGTGACACGATCGATCGAATTGCCAAGGGTCAGATCGACGTGTTGACGGGGACGGAGCGTCTCGAAGCCATTCGCTGGTTGCGTCGGGCGAGCAAGCACATTGCTCGGATTACTCAGCATTTGAATGTGGCATTTTTAGCGATCGCTCAGTTCGATTGAACGCTCCCCGACTAAATCAAAGATTATAGTCGGGGATTCGTTGAGCTGCAAAGACTTCGCAGCGTTTCCAGAACCACTGGCGTTCTCAGTGTGCCGTTGGGACTTCTGCCATCGAACACTCTAGAAAAGTTTTTGTCTCCCACGAAGAGACAGTACCAATACCGCGCACCAATATTATAGCTCGCATTTAAATCGGCATGATATTGCTTGCCCGTACTAAAACGACAAAGAGAATAATTAATTTGACTTCTCTTGACCTTCCCACTGCCATCAAAAGCGTAAGCACTGGTATATTTGGGGTTAACAAAAACCACTTTTCCACCTAATTCCTGCCATCTTTCTTGGGTCAATCCTACTATTTTTCGATGACACCAAAGATGGAATTTTTGTTTTTGCAATGACCCTTTTCGTCCGGCTTTGGCTTTCCAGCCCGCCAAGTTCTCAAAGACAATAACCTTGACCCCGTAAGCCTTAGCAAACTCAACAACCCCCCGCATCACCTTGCGAGAAATTTCGAGGTTGATATGGGAAGATTTGCGATAGAGTCCTCGACAAAATCCTCGGCAGTGCTTTTGTCCGGTAATCCGAGCCGATTGTTTCGCTTTTCTGGCAATCTTCATCCGACGACGATTGCGACGGTCTATGTCTCTAGCTGGATTGATAAATTTCCTCGCTTTTACAGTACCGTCGCGACCGACTATAGCTATGGTTGCCGCATTATTGATCCCTAAATCCACACTGGCTACATATTCCGATTCCTCCCTGTCGATTGGTTTTATTTTTACAGGCATGGAGAGTTGACAGGTCTTTTTGTTGACCACTAACGCAGGGGATTGCATTTCATTCCCTTCTATCCAATGACGGTTTTTACCATGTTTTTTAATAGGAATTGATTTTGTCCATACCCAATCGCTACCATTCCACACTTTAATCCGAACATCTCGGTAATTTTCCCCATAGCGAATCTGTTGACCTTTGTACAAAGCTGGATAGCTATTACACATTGCCGTCAATTTAGGAGGACGGCAATAGCGGTGTTTCCGGTGTCCCGATTGCCATTCTCTATATCTCGTTTGGAAACTCGATACAATTCCGATTGCATCGGCGATGGCCGCTCGTCTTAAATAACTGGGAAATTTACGAAATGATGGGTATTTTGACACGACTGATTGAAAATAGTCGTGTTTAGGGTCGGGATTTTTGCGAGTTTGATGAATGGTTTTTTCGACAAAATTAACCCGTTCTGTGGTTGGGAATTTTGAGAACGGCAACCATTGAGCATTCACTAACAAAACAAGAGGCTTGAGATAGCGACGATACTCTAAGATTGTTTTGAGCATCCAGACCTTTTGTTCTGGGGATGCTGATAAGCCCCAGACATCGGTTCTGATGATTTCTTTTGATTTAGTTCTTTTTTGAGTTTTTCGTCGGCTCATTTCTTAAGCCTCTTGTTCTAACTGGTCTTATTCTAGTAGAATCAAACTTAGCTGTCAATGTTCTGAATACTCCCAGCACCTTTCTCAGTTTTATTGGGAGACTAAACCTCAATTCTGGTCTGGCAGTTATGCCATTATCAGCGTTGGTACTAAAGCTAATTTATCTACACTTATTGAGGACGTCCAGAATCCAGAAAAACCTACATAATGATGCTTCGCAGTCTCCTTTTTTGGTCTCGCTAACCCCACCTAAATCAGAGATTTTAGGTGGGGACTGCGCTCGACATTTTGTTC
>JBFRWJ010000647.1:0-15425 GCA_051439525.1 Spirulina sp.
GTATAACCGAGGGAATGCTTTGTCTTATTTAGGAAGATACGAAGAAGCGATCGCCTCCTATGACAAAGCGGTGGAAATTAATCCCAATTATGAATTGTATCTAAAAAATCGCGATCGCATTCTCCAACTCCTCAAAGAAAAGTCCCAAGAATCCTCAGATGAAACGCAATGAGGTGCGATCGCAAAAATATTCTAACTCAGAGAAGCGATCGCCTCCTATGACAAAGCATTAGAAATTAAACCCTTAGTTTTGACCATGACCATATCGATCGCGAGTTTGTCTGCCTTTTCATTAGACCTCTCCAACTTGCGTTCAAATCTGTCTAAATATTCCTTAAGATCTTGTTCGATAGTTATGCTCATGATATTCTCATTGAGAGATAGGACAGTATAATTGTATCGCAAAGCGATCGCGATCTTCTCCAAATGACTCCCAACACACCCCATGCTCTCCAAATTTGGGATAACCAAGCCAGACTTTCACTCCCACTCCCCCTAAAAATCTGGCTGACCGTTCTCGTTTTGACGTTTTTGAGTTCCCTTGCCTTTGTACACAACCATTATCCCCCTCGTTGGGTCATAGGTGGCTTTATTCTCAGTCATTTGTTTGTCTTTTTATGGCCTGTCGTAACAACCGTTAAATTGCAAAGAGGTATCGTTTCTCTCGCTCATGTCGTTTGCTGGAGTCCGGGATATCTACTGACCATTGTCGAAGTTTGGCAAAGTTCTGCCAGTGGGAACTATCACATCTGGTTATTAGTCACGATCGTAGTGATATCGATCGCCTTTATCTTTGACTTGCGCGACAGTGCCAGCTATATCTATTTTTGGTTAAAAGGAAAAATTCCCGCTTAATCCTTCCCGATGTCTGGTTCTTAAGGTGAATAGAATATTGCCATTCTGAAGAGTTTTGGCATACTGCTTAGAAGTGTAACACGATCGCCAGCAAACCGCAAGATCGGTTAAAGATCCCTGAAATCTGGCTGAGAATCTCCTGAGAACGCACCGATGCCGATCTCCTAACGATCTTGTGGAAACCCTTTTCCCTAGGGGATTCTAGAAATGTAAGCAACCGATCGAGTTGTTCGTTTCTCAGGAGTTCGCCACCATGTTGCACGTATCCGCTCTTTCCACAAAAATCGTTCGGGGATTGACCAACTGGAAAACCGCAAGCATTGCCGGAGGAATTACTTTAAGTTTGTTGTTCGCAGGTGCGGGAATTTACCAAATGCGCTATGGCAATACCCACTTACAACAGATTGCCATGAGCTACGAAGAAATACAAGATGCGGGGTATTCGGTCAAAAATGTCTCCCTACAATCCACCGATGACGAAAACTTGCATTACAACCTGACTTTTGAACTGGAAAACGAAGGAGAAGCGATCGCGATCGCCTTGAATGATATCGACCTGAGTTTAATGATTCCCGCCGCTCCCGAATCGGCGCAAGGTAATGCGGAATTGGTAAAATGGTTTATCCTAGAGCGAGAATTTAACCGCCAGCGCGTTATTTTTAAAGCGGACTCCCCTCATTTACAAGTTAAAGGCGATCGCAAATTAAACGCGAACAATATTTCCGTCCATTTAACCAATAATTGTTTGGGTGCGGGTTACTGGGAATTGGCCGTGTTTTCTGAAGAAAATGGCGAAACGAAGAAAATCTATCAAGGATTCTTTGATTTCCCCCGAGGCAGTTACAAAGACCTCGTAGAAACCGTCACTGGCGAGTCTTATTGGCGGCACGCGCAAGGGATTGAAGGCTGGTATCCCGGAACGACATTCTTTAAAGGTCAAAGTCTTGATTTTTCAACATTACGAGACGTTAAAAACGAACGACAAGTTGCCGTCCGCGACTTAAAAAATGAAACGATTTTCACCCTCGCCGAACAAGAAAAGAAAGCTAAATTAATCGTAGACGATACTCGAGAAAATTGGCAGACATGGGACGACATTCGCCATTCAGAAGTCCAATTCCAAAGTTTCGTGACTCCTGGTATTTACAACCCCGAAAAATTATGGTCGAGCAACTACAGTGAAATTGCCACTCTGACGGATGCCGTTGTCAAAGATATTGACTCTCCCCTATCGGAAAAATCCTTACAGGAGATCGACTTTTACTTCCAAAGCGAAGCCGGAAAAACGCGCAAATTAACGGTCAGTGGGGTAGACTTAAAAGCCTTACCGCAATTACCTCCTCGAGACTATTCTCAAGGCTTGTATATGCCTCTCGGATACGGTACGCCCTTTACGCAAGATTATGAGGAATTAAAACAAAATCCCCCCGTTAAAAGCCCTCTGTTTAGCGCCCTTTTCGATGAAAGCGATCGCATTATCGATTACCGTCACGATGTGGGAATTAATGGCATGGTCATGCACCGGGATGCTCTCAATCCGGATTTGGTTCACTTCTACCTACTTTCTTACGAACGGATCTCGATTGTCGGTCATTATACTCTTAATTTAAACAACGGTGATGTGGAAATGATTTAAGCGTTTGTATTGCCCAGCAACAATGATTTTTTGATATTCTCCCTAATCTTTAAAGCTATTAGTCTAGGGAGAATTCTGATTGGCGATCGTCACATTGAATCAACAGGAGTCAAATTCAATTCTCTTAACATTGTTTCTAAAGATTGACAGAATCGGATTAATTATGCCAAACTTGGAAAAGTAAGGATTAAACCAGAGTTATAACAAATGTTCGGGAGATCTGCCAAAACGAGTTTAGAAAGCGTAGGGATGGATTCGAGTTTAGCGATCGCGCCCAATTCGTTAATTTCAGTAAATTCCACAGATAGTACACTCCTGCAAGATCCCCTCGGGCAAAATTCTCACCCGTTTAATAATTCTCCTTCAAGTTCTAGTAGCCCTCCACCCCCACCTAACAATATCTCCTAGCAGTACGACGGATACCATCAAACAAACAGTTTGGGATAGTGGGGGAATTGATATTTTTGATGCCTCCAATCTTTCCCTCACGGAAACCTATCGTTTTGATTTGCGAGAAGGCGGGTTTATTACGACACAATCTTCTTATAATTCTATTAACTATGATGATCGAGGAGGTCGAGGATACTTCTCCACGACAGACCAAGGAACTGCGATCGCGTTTAACACCATTATCGAGAATTTGATTGCCTCCCAAAGCAGCGATTATATCTTTGCCAATAGTGCCGATAATCTCTTTAGCGGCTATGGGAAAGGAACGATGGCTGGAGATGATATTTTTGAAGCCTTCGATAGCTCGGATTTGCTCGATTTAAACAGTTATAATCTTGCCGATCTCACCGAAGAAATTCTGGGGAACGATTTGAAACTGACTTTAAGCACCGATGGTTCTGTAATCTTAAAAGATTATTTTGGAAGCAATGGGGCAATGCGCAAAAAAATCGGCGGCCAAACCTACATCTACTCTCAGGCCTCTGGCTGGCAAATCGTATAGTTCGCGAACGAGGAACGGACTGCCCCGCGATCGCGCTCCCACCCAGTTTCTCAATTGTTTTGTGGTAAAATCCGAAAGCATCAAGGGACTAATTTGGGAAAACCCTTGAAAAAAAAGGCTATAGCAGGAGTTTTGTCGATTGTGAGTAAAGTTGTTCTTATTTCCGATGCCGATTTCGAGCAGGAGGTCTTTCAAGCTACAACCCCCGTACTGGCCTATTTTTGGGCGACGTGGTGCGGTCCCTGTCGGCTGGTCGCTCCTTCGGTCGAGCAAGTTTCGGAGCAGTATAGCGATCGCCTCAAAGTCGTCAAGATGGAAATCGATCCCAATCCCAACGCGGTCAAGCGCTGTCAAGTCGAAGGCGTTCCCGCGTTAAGATTGATTCAAGGGGATAAAATTGTCAAATCTCACGAGGGGGCAATTACCAAGGCAGGCTTGGTGCAAATGATCGATGAGTATTTGAATTAAATCCATGCAACTGTCCCAACGTATATCTTCCTTAAAAACCAATGTTTTTGCCGACATGGACGAGGCAAAAGCCCAAGCGATCGCGGCCGGCCGAGACCTCATCGATCTGTCTTTGGGGTCGTCGGATCTGCCGACATCCGAACCCATTCTCGACGCGCTCGCCTCGGCTTTGAGAGATCCCTCCACTCACAATTATACGTTGTTTCACAGTACCCAACCCTTTCGGGAAGCCGTGGCGCGTTCCTACCTGCAAAAATACGGCATTACGGTAGATCCCGAAACCGAGGTTCTCCCGTTAATTGGCTGTCAGGAAGGCACCGCACACCTCCCCCTCGCCGTCCTCGATCCGGGGGATATTGCCCTACTCTGCGATCCCGGCTATCCCTCCCATGCCGGGGGCGTTCATTTAGCAGGAGGGGACATTTATCCGATGCCCCTGCGGGAAAAACAGCAGTTTTTGCCCGTCTTTGAGGACATTCCGCCAGATATTGCCGCGCGATCGCGACTGATGGTTTTAAGTTATCCTCACAATCCGACCACAGCGATCGCGTCCCGGGAATTTTTCCAAAAAGCCGTTACTTTTTGTCGAGAGCATAATATTATTTTGGCGCACGATTTTCCCTATGCGGATTTCGTCTTTGCCGAAACGCCAAAACCGCCGTCCATTTTGCAGGTCGATCGCGAAAAAACTCACTCGATTGAATTCTTTACGTTCTCCAAATCTTATAACATGGGGGGCTTTCGCATTGCTTACGCCATCGGCAATGCCCAACTCATCGGCGCATTGCGTCGGGTGAAGGCCGTTATCGATTTTAATCAATATCGGGGGATTATGCGGGGCGCGATCGCGGCCTTAGAACTCGGTTCGACTGTGACAGAACAAACCGTCTCCACCTTCCAAAAGCGTCGAGATGTTTTAGTGAAAGCCTTAAACGATATCGGTTGGCACGTTCCTATGCCCCCCGCAACCTTGTATGTTTGGGGAAAATTACCTCCCCCTTGGGAAGAGAACTCCCTACAATTTTGCCTGCAACTGTTGGCAAAAACAGGAGTAGCCCTTTCCCCCGGTTCCGGTTTCGGTCAATGCGGGGAAGGGTACGTGCGTTTTGCCATGGTACGCCCTCCCGATGTCCTGCAAGCTGCCGTGACGCGCATTGCTGAATTTTTAGCGAGTGTTTAAAGATTGGGCGACGAGTTATGATAGAAGTGGGGCGATCGCAGACCACTCGGCCTCCATCCTTCTATATTGGGTAATAAGTACAAAAAATGGGTTTCCTGCAAGTTAAAAATCTACTCCAGTAGAAAAAACCACAAAATCTTTATCGAAAACCGAGGAAACTTTACACAAATTTCACCTATTGGGTGAGAATATCCTTTTTAATTAAAGGAAGGAAAAGGGATAAATTAACGGCTACCCATCCAGCCTATAAAAACTCACTCGCACATCCAGAGGAAAACTACTATGAAAGGGATCGCTCAAAAACTTTTAGTCGGAACATCTGTTTTGGTGGGCGCGATCGCGACTTCTACACCTGCCTTGGCTTCGACTCTCAGCAACGTTAATATGTTTGGTAACCTTGAGGGAACTCTCGTTTACAGCGATAATGGTTCGGGAGTAGGCGTACCGGGTGTAATCGATCCAGTAACGGCTTTAACCGATGGCGATCGCTACAGCCACGTTGAATTGAATTCCAATAATGAATTGTTAACCGATAACGACACGGGCTTTACCGGGAATTTGGGATTAGATGCAATTACAGTAGAAGGCATTACCCAAGCCGATTGGGATGGTGGGTTAGGCACACAATGGATGGCAGATTTTGCACTAGAATATCCTACAGTTGCTGCTGCACTCGACACAGCCAATACAATGTTTGGTGTGGATCTGTATAGTGAAATAACCCCACGATCTGGCGATCCCAACGTTGCCTATATGGCTAAAAATGATGCCAACGGAGACATTACGATTGATTTAATCGGTCACTATAACGTTTGGGAAGCAGATTGGATGGCACCCTATCTTAGCGTTATCGATACTGCCTTTCCCGGCCTCACCAATGAAGCACTGCAAATCAGCGAAATCGCTAAAGTAACCATCAACGGACAAGAGCAATACGTTTACGGGTTCTCGGCTGAACAAACGGGAGTTGTTGCAGGAGATGATGGTAAATCTCACTCCGGACGCTACACCGTGACCCTCCTTGGGGCAGGAACGCCTGAAACGCCTGAAGGCGTTCCCGAACCCTCTATCGTTCTCGGTTTAATGACCGTTGGCGGTTTGTTGGCTGCTTCCAAGCGCAAGTCTGAGAAAGCGTAAAATTCAACCGTTCGATCGCATCAGCACTCACAATCTCAATCGGGAAGCGGATATCTGCTTCCCTTTTTTTGATGCGATCGAGTAGGGTGAGCAGGAGAATGTTCAACACCTTTCAATTCGTCTAATCATCCGGATTTGATATTATACCAAATCCAGTTACCACAGACCATGTTAACGCGATCGCCTGAAACCTAGTAGAGACAAGGCATGCCTTGTCTCTACAGAAGGACGGGAAAACCTCCTCAGTAAAGCGGATTTAGTATTACTACCTGTTGCTATAATCAGCAGTAAGCTCATCTTGTTATCATTTTTTTGTCGAGTCATGACGATCGCCAAAGCCTTCCTACAAGAACGCGGTAACGGCAAACTGGATGCAGAAACCGCAAGTTTGTATCGGGAACTCACGGCTAGAAATTACGAAATTACTTTATTTACTCCCAAACGCTTGCAACGAAGACAACTCCCTCTCGATCGCAATTCTTTTGTTGCTGGAGAAATTCCCATCGTTCTCAGTGCTTTAAAACAGATCGATATTCCTCTTAGGAAACTGGATGATTATCCCTCATCTTTGCACTCGTTTCTCCATCGCAGGATCTGGAAAAGTCCTCTGAGGAAATTAGAAGAGAAACTCCAACAAGGTACGAACAAACCTATTTTTGCCAAACCCGCCAACCGAAGTAAACGATTTACAGGACGAGTATTTGAGTCATTCCACGATCTCTGGTATATTAGCGGTGTGTCCCGTCAAGAAGAGATTTGGTGTTCCGACGTTGTTAGCTGGTTGAGCGAATATCGCGTTTATATTCTCCATTCTCAAATTGTTGGCATTTATTCTTATGGTGAAAAAAGCGATGCAGATTTAGATGAAGAGATTGTTAAAGAAGCGATTCAATGTTTGGATGATGCCGGGGAATCTGTTGCGGGATATGCGTTAGATTTTGGCGTGTTGAGTACCGGAGAGACGGCACTCATTGAGATGAACGATGGATTTTCTTTGAGAAACTATGGTTTGAGCGATCGCATTTATACGGACTTGCTGATCGCGAGATGGCAAGAATTGATGGAAAGAAAGGGCGATCGCTAGCTCGGGAAAAGTTGGGATATCGAACTGAGGATGAAATTAATTGCCTTACCGATGTCAGTCGATCGCGTATATCGGTTGAGAAGCAATATCTCCCAAACCGACAGAGGTCAATAAACTCTCCCAAAGCATTGCCAAGTTAGCGTCATCGGGAGATTCTTGTTTCGCCCGTGCCATCGTGAGGAGCAGATCGTACCAGTATCCCTCCTTGGCGTACCACCGGGCCCGCTCGATCGCGTTTTTTGGCGCTAATTCTCCTTCAATTTCGGGGGTGCGGGTAATGCGCGTCACGTATCCCGTAAAGAGGGGATCGTCGAACGCGAGAGTCTCTCCACAGACAACCGCTAATTGCCATTTATAGGTATGACCCGTTTCTAAAGGAGGAAAGCGATCGGGCAAAGCAAAGCGAACAATTCCCGATGTTTGGGGAAGGGGAAATTCGGCGTTGGCAAAAAATTCTCCATTTTGGTCATAAAAGCTCAGCCACACCGATCGGGCGGGAGTTTCGGGTAACTTGATGAAGAGGGAAGGACGTTCCTCAAAGGTTAAACCATAGCCTCGATCTGGCATTAAAATGGCAATTGCTTCCGAACCACATTTATTGCGAGAACCAGCACCTCGAGTCTTAGGGAGCTCTCCTTCTGTGGGTTCAAAGGCTTCATTAAAAATTAACCGTTCTTCGACCGGATTGCGACGGGTTTGTGCCTCGGCTTCTACTCGGGCAAACGATCCCCCACTCAAAATCTGTAGAAATAGACATAAAGCGAACCATGTCCGCCAATGCAAACGATTCATCGTGTAAAATTCTGTCTTCTAACTACATTGTATGACTACATTGTAATATTATCTTTTTCAGCAAGAGAGAACGGACAACAAATAAACGATATTTGTTCTCTTTTTTGTTTCTATTTTTTGAGATCGTTTTTATTCTCAGTGTCTTGACAGTATTTAGCCAATTGAACCGCAATAGCATAGGGCAATCCGGGAGCATCAGAAGCCACATTTTGCCGCAATTCCGAAACCCGATCGAAAATCTTGCCGAGATGAGAACGACTGTCAACCGGCGATCGCGGTGCGGGTAAATCTAAATTCGGCCATCCCGGCAGATCGGCACAGGGACACATTAAGCATTGATTGCCCAAATCGCGCACGGGAATCGGGAGCTGACAGCGACAGCAGGAGTGCATCTCCCAACCCGAGGAGAAAAGTTCGTCTATCCCTTGATGAGTGCCTTCGAGAGCAAAACCTTTGCCTTGCGATCGCACAATTTGTTGCCAGCAGGTCTCAAATTCCCGAGAATAGCGATCTCCCTGCAGGATCGACTTGAAGCGCAGGATTCGATCTTCCCCAGCCATCTCAATGCCTTTGCCCAACTGAAACCAACAGGCCAGATATTCTTTAACTTGTTCTTGCGTCGCCATAAAATTCAATTCAATGCAAAATGCAAAATTCAAAATTTTGAACCTCATTTTCCATCTTAGCGCGGCGATCGCGATGTCCCCCTTAAATGAATCGGTATTTTGGCAAAACGGCCAATGTTCCGCCAGAGACCTACAATCAAAAAGAGACGAATTCTCTCTCTCCCATGGATACCCCTTCTCATCAACCCCTCAATTGGCATCGGGACGACCTCGATCGCGCCCTCCTCGAATTTAGTGAAATTCAGGCAGAACTCAACTACAAACAGGCACAGGAGTCCCTCGAGCATCTCATCGACGCGATCGATCTGACCCCGCAAGAGCAGAAGGGATTGGAGTCGGAGCTCGATCGCCTGACGAAAATGCTCGATAAACTCGATCGCGCCGTGGTGCAAATTGCGGCTTTTGGGATGGTAGGACGGGGAAAATCCTCAGTTCTCAATGCGTTGTTAGGTGAGGATGCCTTTGCCACCGGACCCTTGCACGGGGTCACTCAAACCGTTGGGAGTGCCGATTGGCAATGGGAAGAAGAAGCGATCGAAACCAGTCAGCGATCGATACAACGTCTTTCCCTTAAGGGGATGAACGATTCTCAAATTCAACTCCTCGATACTCCCGGTATCGATGAAGTTGATGGCAAAACCCGGGAAATTTTAGCCAAAAAAGTCGCCAAACAAGTTGATTTAATTTTATTTGTCATTGCGGGGGATATTGCCAAGGTAGAATACGAAGCCCTCTCCCAATTGCGAGAGTCGGGTAAACCCATGATTTTAGTATTTAACAAAATCGATCGATATCCCGAAGCCGATCGCGAGGCCATTTATCGAACCATTCGCGATCGAAGAGTGCGTCAGTTGCTTTCTCCCGAGGAAATCGTGATGGTTGCGGCTTCTCCTTTGGTGGCGGAAAAAGTGCAAAATCCAGAGGGACATCTCATTGTCCGACGGCGACGGGGAGAACCGCAAGTAGACACCTTGAAACTGAAAATTTTAGAGATTTTGCACCGGGAAGGCAAAGCGCTTTTAGCTTTAAATACAATGCTTTATGCGGATGAAGTGAACGAACGGACGATCGAGCGTAAAATGGAGATTCGCAACGATGGGGCGAATGCAACGATAATGCGAGGAGTGATGGCGAAAGCCGTCGCGATCGCGCTTAATCCGGTAACGGCGGTGGATTTATTTACGGGAGCCATTATCGATCTCGCTCTCATTCTCTCTCTCTCTCGCCTTTATGGCATTCCCATGACCCAACAGGGTGCTCTGAGTCTGCTGCAAAAAATTGCTTTGAGCATGGGTGGAATTAGTGCGAGCGAGTTATTGGGAACTTTGGGTTTGAGCGGAATTAAAGGATTATTGGGAATTTCTGCTCCTGTCACGGGAGGACTGTCTTTACTCCCTTATGTTTCCGTCGCGATCGCGCAAGCTGGAGTTGCAGGAGTTTCCACCTATGCGATCGGACAAGTCACGAAAACCTATCTCGCCAATGGAGCAACTTGGGGTCCCGACGGTCCAAAAGCGGTCGTACAAAATATTCTCGATTCCTTAGACGAAACCTCTATTCTCAACCGCATTAAAGAAGAATTAAGTGCAAAGTTATCAACTAATGGGTAATAGGTAATAGGTCAAGAATAAATTTTCCTCCTCTTACTATTAATACTCCCTATTCCCTAACTGGTGACTGAAAAGACTGGTGACTGATTATCGGCTTCCCGTTGCTTGAAGTCTTTTCCCTTGAATCAAACTTGCCATTGCTTCGTAGTAGAGTTCGGGATCGTAGGCAATTAAAAGGAGATCGACTCCAGAATTTAACGCTTTGTCGATCGCGCCGCGAATGCCGTATTGACTATTATAAACTGCTTTCATACAGAGATCGTCAGTGATTAAAATACCGCGATATTGCCATTTTTCTCGAATTAGTTCTCGAATGACCCGAGGAGAAAAGGAGGCGGGGTGGTTTGGGTCTAATGCCGTTAATTTTGCGTGTCCCAACATCGTCCAGGCTGAAGATTCTTTCATCATTGTACGAAAGGGAATCCAATCATCTCGTTCTAATTCTTCTAAAGAGGCGTTTAATTCAGCCTTGGTGACATGGGTATCATTTTCGACTCTTCCCAATCCCGGAAAATGTTTGATCGTACATTGTACGTCAAATTCGGCTAAGGTATCGCAGTACCAACGCGCAACTAAGGTCACGATTTCGCGATCGTCAGAAATGGCGCGACGATAAATTTGCGAATAGCGATCGCTTGGGTTAATAATACCTTTATTCAAGTCTACCACGGGGGCAAAATTCACATTAATTCCCAATCCCGATAATTCCCGTCCTTGGGTCGTCGCATATTCGATAACGGCTTGTTTTTTGGCTTCGATGTCCTTGGCATTGGCAACAATTTCCGAGAGAGAGGGTAAATACGTTAAAGGAGGAGATAAACGGGAAACGATACCACCTTCTTGATCCGTGGCAATCCATAAGGGAGATAATCCTTGCGATCGCCGAATATTTTGTAATATCTCTAATTCGGTTTTAATTTCCTGATAGGTTTTATTATCAATATTCCTTGAGGTAATAAAAACTCCCGCGATCGCGTTTTTTTCGACCAATCTTTTGACATCTTCTAACTCTTTATAACCGACAATAAAATGTTTCCCCAATGCTTTTAAATGTTCCGAGCGCGCATTTAAAACAACGCGATATTTTTGCCAATAAAACTGAGCCTCCGTCCCGATCGTAATCGTTAAACTCACAATACAGAGAGATCCGATCGCAAAAGCGATAACTTTCTGCCAATTCCAGGTTTTTCCATACATTCGCCAGAATACACCTAAACTCATGCCAGCACTTCCGATGACAAGAATTACTAAAACTATTGCTCGCGTATTGGCAAATGTTGGCGTTCTGAATTGGGTCGATAAAACAACTAAAACAATCGCGATAAGAATTTTTGCGATCGCCCAACAAATTGCTATCATCATTCTATCACACCTTCTAATTCTAATTCTTCATTCTCTATTTCCTCCTCATCTAATTCGAGATTGCCATTCATCTCTTCTTGAGTTCCATAAATCGATTTTTGCGGTAAAATAATTTCAAATTCTGAATATTCTTGCAGAGTCGAGCGAACGCTTACTTCGCCTTGATGGAGAGAAACAATAGTTTCTCTCGCCAAAGACAATCCCAATCCCGTTCCTTCTCCCGTGGGTTTGGTCGTAAAGAATGGCTCAAAAATTTTATCTAAATTTTCGGGAGGAATACCAATGCCATTATCTCGAATGGAAATTTTGATGCGATCGCCCAGATCTTTAGTTTTGACCGTTAAAATTGGCATATAGCCTTCTTCGCCTTCTAATTTTCGCTCTTTCATTGCATCAAAAGCATTATGGAGGATATTAATGAGTGATGTATTGAAATTTTGAGAAAACACTAATATGGGTTGAAGTGAAGTATCGTAATCAACCTCTAATTTGGCTTCAAAATCAGCAATTTTTTCTTGAAAATTATGATAGGTAAGTTGAATAGCTTCTTTTAAAAGTTGATTGATATCCGACAGGGAGGCATTTCCCGCGCCGCCGCCAGCGTGACCGAGCATTGCATAAACAATTTTTTCAATTCTTGTACTATGATGATGAATCTGTTGAATATTGCTCTTAAACTCACTAATGAATTCATCAATGTATTGGACGGCATATTCTCCAAATTTAGAAGATTGAGCTTCTAACTCTTCTTCCAGCTCCTGCGTCAGATCTACCGTCAGTTCGGCAAAAGGAATAACATAATTGAGAGGATTGCGAATTTCATGGGCAATTCCTGCAGTTAAAGATCCCAAAGATGCTAATTTTGCTTGAGAAATCATCTGGTTTTGAGCCGTTTGCAGTTGGTCTAAAGTGTCCTCCAACTGCACATTTTTATTTTTCAGTTCTTCCGTGCGTTCTTCGACTTTAATTTCCAAGGTTCTCGCATAGTCTTCAATGCGTTGATAAGAACGTCTTAAATTCGTAATCAGGGTTACGCCAATTTTCACGATCGCGCTTCCCGTTAAAGTGATTAAAGGGGGAATGATAGGAACCCACCAAGATAGCAAAAAGATGCCAAAGACTCCAAACAACAGCACGCTACTGGCTAAAATAAAATGAGCGATGGTACGAATCACCGATAATTTGGCCAAACCATCAACGGAACGCCAGTGAGAAATCCAAAAGGATCCAATCCCCGACCAGAGAACGATCCACAGCCATTCTAAAGATTCTGGCAAGGTAAAAATCAGCGATCGCTCTCCCAAAGCGGCACCGATGAGAAAACTGGTCACTTGAGCATTAATTTCTACCCCCGCCATCAAAGCCGGTAATCCGGAAAAAGGTTCGCTGTAAGGAGTAAGGAAAAAATCCCTCAGACTCGGTGCCGTCGAACCGATCAAGACCACGCGATCGCGAAATAAATCCTCCTCAATGCGTCCTTCGAGAACATCCTGCATGGAAACGATAGGAAAACTATTTTCGGCGGCGCGATAGTTGAGTAAAACTTGGTAGCCGAGATTGCTGGCGCGCATATAACCCCCATCATTGGCGGCAAAGCGACTAAAAACCGATTTACCGATGCCAATCTGTCCCTCTTCTTTCAGTTCTGGGGAGATGCCTTCAGCTTCAAGATACATCCAAGCCAATCGAAACCCCAAACTCAAGACGGTATTGCCCTCGGGGTCGGTTAAATAAATAAAACCCCGTCGAATTTTCCCATCCACATCCCAAGGCAGATCGTTAGCGGCCACTTGTTCCAACTCTGCTAAAACGGGAGGGGGAGGAATGGTCACGGTGCGATCGCTCGAGCCGGTTTGGGTAGAAGCATCGCCAACAGTTTTTTGAATGCCGATTAAATTGGGGGTCGATCGGGCAAATTCTAACCATTCTGCGTGGCCGGGTTCTTTGACGAAATCTCGATAAAGATTCAAGCCGATCGCTCGGGGTTGTTGTGCCTTAATTTTTTCTAATAGCTGCACGATCAACTCATCAGAAAACGGCCAATCTCCGACGGATTGTAAATCGGATTCATTGAACCCAATAATAACAATCCGCGAATCTGTGGGAACTGAAGGACGCCAGCGAATAAATTGGTCGTAGGCTGATAATTCGAGGAGTTGTAGGAGTCCGGTCAAGCGTACTAAGAGGGTTAATCCCGCTACGCTTCCTGCAACGATTAACTCTCCTCGCCATCGCCAGCAAAGTTTTTGGATCTTAGTCCATAACATGGAGGGAATGGGCGCTTGAAGAAAACAAGGGATGCAATTGTCGAAACATGGAACACGGTCAAGGACTCAAACTCGTAACTCTTATGATGCCATAAATGTTCGGGAGGAAGGAGGAAGGAGGAAGGAGGAAAGACTGGAAAACATTCTTCCTCCGTACCGTTAAAATCGTGCCTTTTTGCGATCGCTATCAACGAGTTTATCGATCGCATCCCCTACAGACATTGTTCCCAGATCTCCCGAAGCGCGCGTGCGAATGCTTAAGGTCTTGCTTTCCACTTCTTTTGCGCCGACGATCGCCATGACGGGAATTTTTCGTTTTTCCCCATTGCGAATCATTTTCGCCAAGCGTTCCCCACTGGTATCCACTTCTGCGCGCAGTCCCGCCATTTTCATTTTGGCGGCGACCTCTTTAGCATAATTTAAGAATTCATCGCTGACGCAGAGCAGGCGAATTTGTTCGGGAGCCAACCACAGGGGAAAATCTCCCGCATATTCTTCAATTAAGATGCCGATGAGTCGCTCGAGGGAGCCAAAGGGAGCCCGGTGAATCATCACCGGACGCTGACGGGAGCCATCTTCAGCGACGTATTCCAATTCAAAGCGATCGGGGAGGTTGTAATCGACCTGTACGGTGCCCAATTGCCATTCTCGCTCGAGTACGTCATGGAAGATAAAATCGAGCTTGGGCCCGTAAAAGGCTGCCTCTCCAGGAGCCTCAAAATGCTCCATCTCTAAATGCTGAACGGCGCGACGAATGGCATTTTCCGCCTTTTGCCAATTCTCCGCAGAACCGATATATTTATCGGATTCCGGATCGCGGAAACTCAGCCGCGCTTGAAAGTTTTTCAACTGCAAGCTATTAAAGACGGTGAGAATCAGATCGACGACATTAAGGAACTCGTCTTCGAGTTGGTCGGGAGTAACGAATAAGTGAGAATCATCCACAGTAAACCCTCGCACTCGGGTCAGTCCCCCCAATTCCCCCGACTGTTCGTAACGGTAGACGGTACCGAATTCCGCGAGGCGCATGGGGAGTTCCCGATAGGAGCGCATTTCGTCTTTGTAAATTTGGATGTGAAAGGGGCAGTTCATGGGTTTAAGGACGAACCCCCGTTCGATCGCGGCGGCTTCTGCATCTTCTGCCATCATGGGGAACATATCATCTTTATAGTTTTGCCAGTGTCCGGAGATTTTAAACAGGTCGGTTCTGGCGATGTGAGGAGTAACGACTCCGAGATAGCCCCGTTTGACTTGTTCTTCTTTGAGGAAATTTTCCAACAGCGATCGCACCATTGCACCTTTAGGAGTCCAGAGGGGCAAACCGGGCCCGACGGCATCGGAGAAGACAAATAAGCCTAATTGTTTGCCCAGTTTTCGGTGATCTCGCTTCAGTGCCTCTTCTTTGCGACGCTTGTATTCTTTCAACTGTTCGGGGGTTTCCCAAGCGGTTCCGTAG
>JBFRWJ010000648.1:0-8157 GCA_051439525.1 Spirulina sp.
GTTGTGCGATAATGCTGCGTTTGAGTTGGCGTTGCTCTCGGGTCGATAGCAAGGTTGTTTGGGAACTGCTGCATTGGAGCAACGCCAAAAAGTCCCTCTGGCGCTCGGGGGGCAGGTTTTGGAAAAAGTCGGGGAGTTGCTGCAGTCGGTCGAAGAATTGGTTTAAATTGCCGATGGAGGAGCGGATCGCGCCCAAGGGGGTGTTGAGTTCGTGGGCGATGCCGGCGATGAGTTGACCCAAGGCTGCCATTTTTTCGGACTGAATCAGTTCCTCTTGGGTGGTTTTCAGGTCGTCGAGGGCTTGGGAGAGGTCGCGGGTGCGTTGGGCAACTTGGTCTTCGAGGTTGGCATAAAGTCGGGCGTTTTCGAGGGCGACGGCGGCTTGACCAGCTAATAAGTTGAGGACTTCGAGGCGTTTGGGAGTGAAGGCATCGGGGGTGAGGTTATTTTCCAAATAGAGAATCCCGATCGCCTGTCCCTGATGAAGTAAGGGAAAACAGAGGATGGATTGGGGTTGGTGTTGGCGAATGTAGGGGGTGGCGCTGAAGGTCTCGTCGCAAGCGGCATTGCCGAGGACGATGGGGTCTCGGGCGCGAATGACAGTATTGACAATCTCCCGGGATAGTTGCAGATCTGCATTGCTGTCGAGGGGAAGGGGTCGCTCCAGATTAACGATTGTTTCGGTTTTGTGACGGGAGGCCGCGATCGCCCAGTGCTGCTGCCACTGCAAGATGAGATGACCCGTTTGCGCTCCCACGTTTTCCATGACGATCTCTAGGATTTGGGTGAGAAGAGCATCGAGATGAATCTCTCGGGCGAGGGCTTGAGAGGCTTTGAGGACGCTGTTGAGGTCGAGGGAATCGGTGGAGAAACTGTCGGTGGTGATTGAGATTTTGGCTTCTGTTGTTGCCTTGCGAGGTTCTCGAGCCATGGATGCAAGGAGTTGGGGATAGCGTTGTTCTAAATCTTTGACTTTGGCTTTCGCTCCCCAGCGCAGATAGCTATAGCGAGCCTCTTGCAGATAGGTTCGGGCGATTTTGTCTTTGCCCCAGTCGAGGTAAAATTTAGCGGCCAGTTCGTTGGCTAAGGCTTCTTCTTGGATATAGTCATTTTCTCGGGCTCCGGCGATCGCGCGATCGTAGCGTTCGATCGCTTCTGCTTTTTGTCCCGAGACGCGACACTTTTCGGCTTCTATCAGATCCACCTTATGCTGGTAATTCATCGGTGCATAATGCGCCCACTGTTGTTGCAGTCGGGTCTGATTCTCTTCCACCTGTTGGTATATCTCTGATGCGCCCTCTCCTTGCGAACTTAAAGCAGCCAGAGCCACCAACGCGTCATAGAAATAAAAGGCAGGTTCGACGATCAGTCCCATGCTCGCTTGCCAATAGCGCCTGACCTCAACCCCATGGTCTCGAGCGGCGGCAATTTCTCCAAAGAGGTAACAGAGCATCAACTTATACAACGAGAACAAATACAACCCCATGAAGTCCCGGGCGGCGAGCAGTTGGCTCAACATTGCTTCTTCTTGCAGTGCCTCTCCGGATAAAAGAGTGGGCCGCTCGCCGACCCCCAGTAAATTTAAAATGGGTTGCCAATGGATGCGACAGTAATTCACTGTTGCCACGAGATCGAGTTGCACCAACGATTGACAAGCAGCGCGTGCCTCCCCTTCCAAGGGAGTCAGAAGCTGCCCGCACCAGAACGCATTTTGACAAAAACTATGAAGGCCGTATCCGAAAAATTCTAGACTGCCAACGTCTAGCGCGGTTTCGCAAGCCGATTTCAGAAGGGGTAGGGTGGCTCGGGCGGGATACTTGCGGTGTAAAATCAATACACCCTCCATGATTAAGATCTGCGGCCGGACTGCTTTCGCCTTCGCTTGAGAGACCAAGCTCTCTGCCAAGCGACCAAATCGAACCCCGATATTGACATTTTGCAATAGATTGCAAGCAATCACGCCATAACTGGCATAACCAAAGGCTGAATTCAACGTATTTCCAGATTGAATCGATGTCTTAACCGAGAAGGCAACCAGTAAGGGATATAAGGGAGAACCGACAATGTAAGTGGCTGCGATGAGGCTATTGGCAATCTCAACCATGGCCGCTTTTTCCCGATCGCTCATCGCGGGCAAGTGCAGCAAATCTTCGATTTCGCGATCGCCGATCGCGGTGTCAATCTCAGCAAGCGCCTGTTGAATATCTTCCGGGGTGGGTCTTTCCGGAAAAGTCACCCCGAACTGTTGCAAGCTCTGTCGGCCCGTGGCGATCGCTTCGGTCAGTTTATTCCGAGACGTGTGAGATTGAATTTTAATTAAGTCAGCGTTAACGCGATCGAGGAGACTGCGCGATCGGGCGATCGTGGTGGCGATCGTCCGTTCCATAGCTTCAACGTCACCGCACAGAGAAGCCAGCTCAGCCCCGAGATCGTGCAAGGCCAGACCCGTTTGATATTGCTCCTGCCACGCTCTTTCTCCGAGCAAAGATAAGCCGATCTCGGCATAGTTGCGACCCGCTTGATAGGCAGTCGCTGCCCTCGCTTTGCGACCGGCCATCAGATTCAGTCGAGCCAACTCATCTCGTTCGTTTTCCGCCGTCACGAACACCCGTCCGTTATTGAGTTGATTGACCACCTCAAAAATACGTTCTTCTCGCTCCTCTAAAGAGAGATTGTCCAGTAACTTTTGTCCGATGCGGTAGTGGCTCTCGGGTTGTCGCCCTTCAGGAATCAGCTTGTAGGCTGCTTGTTGAATGCGATCGTGTCCGAATTTATAGTCTTGGATCTGCAAGTTTTCATCTAACGCCGATCGCGGCAGAATCAAACCCATCCCTAATGCGATTTTCAAATCCTCGTAAATTTCCCGAGCTTCTCGCTCCTCCACTAAAACCAAGGTCTCGAGAGCGAACTCCGTTCCCAAGCAGGCGGCTAGCGATAACGAATTTTGGATGAATGGGGGTAATTTCTGCAATTTACCCATCATAAACTCCACCACATTATCGGTGAAATTCATCCCCTCGATTGCCTCCATCGTCCACTGCCATTTTCTCTCCGTGCGATCGAACGATAATAAATTCTCTGCGTTGAGATTTTTCAAAAACTCCCCCACAAAAAAGGGATTTCCTCTTGTCTTTTTGACGATGAGTTCGGCTAATTCTTTTACGGCTTCTGGGGTTTGCTTTAAGGTGTCTGCGATGAGTCGGACAATATCCTCAATTTTTAAGGGTTCGAGAGTTAGCGTTTCTACTTTTGCGCCTTCTCTTTGCAGTTTGCGGGCAGTCATGGCGAAGGGATGAGTGGCGTTCACTTCATTATCTCGATAGGCTGCCAACACCAATAAATTCTCAGTTTTTCTATCTTTTATTATGGCTTCGAGTAATTGTAAACTGGCTGAATCCGCCCATTGCAGATCGTCGAGAAACAGGGTGAGAGGATGCTCTCTCGAACAAAAGACGCGAATAAAATTCTCAAAGGTTAAATGGAAGCGCTCGCGAGCGGCGAATCCTTCTAATTTCGGGAGAGAGGGTTGTTTTCCAATGATTAATTCGACTTCGGGAATCACTTCAATAATAACTTGTCCATTTTCTCTCAATGTCCCCAAGAGTTTCTCTCGCCAACCTTGCAATCTTTCTTCGGGTTCTCCTAAGAGTTGCCGTACCAATCCGGCAAAGGCGTTGACGATGGCTGAATAGGGAATATTTCTCTGAAATTGGTCGAATTTCCCGGCGATAAAATAGCCGCGTTTTTGGGCGATCGGTTTGTAGAGTTCTTGCACTAAGACGGATTTGCCAATGCCCGCCGATCCTGCGACCAGCATGATTTCTACCGTTCCGGCCCGCACGACTCGAGCAAAAGCATTGAGTAATCTCTCGATTTCTTTTTCTCGACCGTAGAGTTTTTCGGGAATTTGCAGGCGATCGGCGATATCTTGTCTGCCGAGGGGAAAAATTAAGATTTCTCGATCGCTTTGCCATTGTCTTTGGCATTCCTCCAAATCGGCGAGCAACCCCTCGGCACTCTGATAGCGGTCTTCGGCATTTTTCGCCATCAGTTTGAGGACGATCGCCGAGAGGAGGACAGGAATCTCGGAATTGACCTCATGGAGAGGCATGGGTTGTCTGGCGAGGTGCGCGTGAACTAACTCCATCACCTCTGTTGTTCCAAACGGTAATTGCCCCGCGAGCATCTCGTAGAAGGTCGCACCCAGAGAATAAAAATCCGTCCGGTAGTCTAACTTGCGGTTCATTCGCCCCGTCTGTTCTGGGGAAATATAGGGGAGGGTTCCTTTCAAGATATTGGGATGCTCGAGGGGGGGCATTTCCATCCCTAATGCCGTGGAAATACCAAAGTCAATGAACTTGACCTGCTGGGTTTCGGGGTTCAAGACAATGTTTGAGGGATTGATATCTTTGTGGATGACTCGAGCCCCGTGAATATTGGCCAGTCCGCGCGCGATTTTAATTCCGAGAGGGAGAAATTCCGAGGGAGAGAGGGAAGTCCTTCGTTTTTGCAGCCAGCGATCGAGGGATTCCCCCCCAAAATCTTCCAAGACGATCGCGAGGGTCTTTGGGTAGGGAATGAGGTCATAGGCCTGAATGACCCCCTCGGCCCGCAGATTGCTCACAATCTCGTACTCTTGTTTGTAGCGGGTTAATTCCGCCGGGGTGGGGTAGTCTTGCTGGAGTATCTTGAGAGCGATCGGCTGGCGATCGCTTTCCCGCATCCCTCGATAGACTAAGGTACAAGAACTTTCATAAAGCAGTTCTAGAATTCGATATCCCGGCAGGTGACGAATAACATTCATGTTCCGAGTCTCCACGGCAACCCAAGGTTTCTGATTCTAGTTCTTGCAATTTTTAACCAACTATTCTAAGTTTAGCGGCAGTCTCAAAACGATCTCGGTAAATTCCCCGGGCTGGGTGTCAATATTCAAGCGACCTCGATGCTGCTGGACGATGATGTCATGGGTCAGAGAGAGTCCCAAACCCGTGCCTTCTCCCGGGGGTTTGGTGGTGAAAAAGGGGTCTAAGATTTTGTGGCGAATCTCCGGCTCGATCCCGCAACCATTATCGCCAATACGAATTTCGACTCCCTCCTCCACGGGGCGAGCGGCGATCTCGAGGGTGGGAGTATAGTCTTGGCATTGCTTCTGTTTCTCGCGCATGGCATCGCAGGCATTGTCGAGTAAGTTGATGAACGCCCGCATCAGATTGCTGGGAATCCCCTCAATGGCTGCCAAATCGGTAGCATAGTCAGTATGAATGGAGAGGTCGAAACCCTCGTCTCGGGCTTGTTGGCTGTGGTACACCAGTTTGACGGCTTGCTCCAGGAGGGGTTTCACGGAGACGGACTGCGGAGACGTTTGTTGGTAGTCGGTTTGGGTGTGCTGCATCATGCTGTCGATGATTTGGGCGGCTCTGTGGCTGTGGTCGCGGATGGTGGTGGCGTTTTCTTGCAAATCGGTCACGAGGGATTGGATGAAGGCGTTGATTCCGGGAGGGAAGCTGGAAAGCCGGGGTTGCAGGGCCTCGAACAGGTCTCGAGCGAGTTCGACGGAGCCTTCGGCAAAGTTTTTCACAAAATTGAGGGGATTGCGGAGTTCGTGGGCGATGCCGGCGGTGAGGGTGCCGAGGGAGGCGAGTTTTTCTTGGGCGATGATGCGCTCCCGGGCGGCTGTCAGATCGGCGGTGCGCTCTTCCACTTTTTGCTCTAGGGTTTCCGAGTAATCTTCGAGTTCTCGATAAAGACGGGCGTTTTCGAGGGAAATGGCCGCTTGAGTACAAAGAAAATTGAGAACGAGAATGCGATCGCGGGTAAAGATGCCCCGAGTCGATTGAGTGCTGGCGTAGAGAATGCCGATGGCATTACCTTGGTTGAAAATGGGCAAGCACAATAGGCTCTGAGGGGCGTGCCGCGTTAAATCGGCATCCACGATCGGCAACTCGGTTTCGAGATTGTCGATCGCCACGATCTCTCGGGTGTTTTTGACATACTGAATCAGCTTGACCGGCAGATGGGGATTCCCTTCTAGGGGAGTTGAGCCAAGTTCTGTGGTTTCGAGGTTCGCCGTGGCGTTCGCGCGCCATGTCCCCTCGCGATCGGGCAAAATTAAGGCACAGCGATCGCTGCCCGAGTTTTGCAGGATAATTTGGACGAGTTGGCGCAGGAGATCTTCGAGTTGAATGGTTCTCGAAAGGCTCTGGGCGGCCTCGAGCAAAGCGGCAAAGTCGAGAGCGATATTGGAACTGCTGCTCGAAGAAGAACTGTTGTTTGAGGGGGCGATCGGCGAGCGTTGGGGCGCGCTCATCTGGGTGAGGGCTGCGAGAGAATCGGGGATGGTTCGTTTTTGTTGGAGAATCGGCTCGAGGAGGTGGGGATAGCGTTGTTCCAAGTCGTCGATTTTGGCTTTCGCGCCCCAACGGGCGTAGTTGTAGTAGGCTTCTTGCATATAGCCCCTCGCCACGGTTTCTTTGCCCCAGTCGAGATAAAATTGGGCGGCGAGTTCGCTGGCGAGGCTCTCGTCTTGGATGTATGCGTTGGCTTTTGCACCGGCAATAGCGCGATCGTAGGCTTCTAGGGCTTCTAAGGAATGCCCGAAAAGGCGATGTCGCTCGGCTTCAACCAAATGCCATTTATGGGACCAGTTTGCAGGCGATCGCGTCGCCCATTGCTGCAACTGCTTTTGATTGAGATTGACCCGCTCGAGCAATTGCTCCCGTTTTCCCGCCTCGATTTCGGGGTATCCCATCAGATGGGCGAGGGAATCATAAAACAGAAAAATGGGGAAGGTGAATGTGGCTCGACTAATTTCTAAATACTGTTCCAAAATTTCGCCCGTTGCAATCGCCTTGGCAAAGTCTCGGCCGAGATAGCCAAGGATGAGCTTGATAAAGTAGAGGGTAAATAAGCCTTTGCGGTTTTGAGCCCCTTGCAGGCGCGGGACATCTCGCACCTCGTTATAAACGTCGCCGATCAAATCCCCCGGAGCCGCCGTTCCCTGAAGTAAATGCACGACGGCTTGCCCATACATTCTGAGGATATTGGAACTCGTGGTTTCCTGCAATTGTTCGAGGGTGGCAATATGAACGGATAGCTTTTGCTCGAGGTCGGGGAGCGGATAGCCCGTAAAAAAACAATGGTCGCAATGGTGCAGAATGTTATAGCCGGCAAACTCGATCTCGCCATTTTCCAAACCGATTTGGTAAGCCTCGAAGGCAGGCTGAATCACGTTTCGCAAATGGTCTTTGACATATTTGAGACTGCAGTTGACGATAAATTTCGTTTGGCATTCAATGGGCCGATCGTCAAACCGCTCTAATAACTTCAGGGCGACTTCACCGAATTGATAGCCCCCATCCCAGTCGTCGAAAACAATGGTGAGTAAGATGCCGTAGAGACCGTAACCCAAAGACGACTCCGCCGCATTGCCATACTCGAGGGAAACCCCCACCATTTTCAGGGCGATGAGAGGAAAGAAGTGAGGCGCGCCTTGAAATGCCGGAGAACCCGATCGCGCCAGCAAGCGCACGATCGCTCGGGCGGTCTTATTCTCCATGAGGGGTAAGTCGGCGAGTTCGGCAATGCTGCGGTCTTGCAACCGTGCCGCGACCTCGGCAAAGGCCGCTTCCATCGCCGGGGGAGTCGGGGGATTGGGAAAGTCAAAATCAAGTGCTTGCAGCCCTTGCAGGGCAACCTGCAAAGCCTCCCCAAATTGATTGCGCGAGGCATAGGCCTGCATGCGAATTTCATACACTTTAATCCGGTCGAGGACGGAGCGAGCGTGTTGCAGAACGCTTTCGACCCGTTGTTCCATGGCGGCAAAATCCCCGGCGAGATAGGTAGCTTCTGCCGCCGATTCGTGCAAGGCCAGGCAGAGGGCATATTGGTGTTGCCAGGCATCGGACTCGAGGAGTTCCCGACCGAGGTTTAAATAGGCCACCGCCGCGCCGTAAGCAGTTGAGGCCAAGGCTTTGCGTCCGGCCTTGAAATTCAGCCGCGCCAAGCGATCGCGTTCGTCTCGGGTGGCGAGCAAGTCCGTCCCATAATTCAACTGGTTGACGATGACAAAAATATTTTCGTCCTGTTGGGATTCTGGCGTATTGTGCAGTAATAACTGTCCGATTTTAACGTGGGTGGTTTGCTTTTGCGCCTCGGGAA
>JBFRWJ010000649.1:0-5482 GCA_051439525.1 Spirulina sp.
GAAATGTATCGATTAACGGGCGAGACATTCAGCGCAGTCCCGCCGGGCATTTTGCTCCGAGTTTCCCGTTGCGGTTGGGGGCAAATCATTTTGTGTTGCGCTACGGGAGAGAAGAGATTCGCGTGACCGTGACCCGGAAAAGCGATCGCCCGGTCATTCCCACGGGGGCAAATTTTGCGCCTGATTCCCTCATTCCAGCGCGAGATATTGCTCGATTGCCCGGAGAGCCGATCTGTTTTGGCGCGATCGCTGCCCCGAGGGCGCGGGTAGTCGTGCGGATCGGCGATCGCGAAATCCCTCTCTCTCCCCAAGCCCAAAGCTCCCAACTTCCTCCCAATTCTGCCGTCCTCACCGCTCAGAATCAACCCCGAGGCATTAGCGCTACCCAATATAAAGGATGCGTCAGTGCCGATCGCCCCGGAAATTTAGGCACGCCGGAATTTATCATCAGTCTCGACGGTCAAACGGGTTCCCAACTCGGGACGGGAGCGATCGCGATTCTTTCACCGCAAGAATTAGATGTGATTGAAGTCACAGCCGCTTCCGGGGTGGCTCGCACGGGACCGAGTACCAATTATTCTCGCTTAACGCCCTTGCCCCGAGGAACGCGAGCGAGCGTTATTGGTAAAGAGGGAGAATGGCTGCGCTTGGATTATGGTGCCTGGATTAAAGAAAGCGAAACCCGCCTCATTCCGGGGGCGGTCTTTCCCTTGTCTAAAATTCGCAGCATTAGTTCTCGCCAAGGACGCGGGGCAACAGAAATCGTTTTTCCCTTAGAAGTTCCCGTCCCGGTCTCTGTTCAGCAAGGAGAGGGGACATTTACCCTGACGCTTTATAACACCACCGCGCAAACCGACACGATTTGGCTCGATGACGATCCTTTAATTCAGCGCTTGGACTGGCAGCAAGTGACTCCCACGCAATTAGAGTATCAATTTACCCTCAAAACTCAGCAACAGTGGGGCTTCGATCTGCGCTACGAGGGAACGAGTTTGATTTTAACCTTGCGCCATCCTCCTAAAATTTCGCGGCGATCGCGAGAATCCTTACGGGGAATGCGCATTCTCCTCGATCCCGGTCATGGGGGTGCCGAGTTGGGGGCGAGGGGTCCCAATGGTTATCCGGAAAAAGCGGTGAATTTGGTGGTTTCCCAGCGGTTAAAGGCAGAATTGGAACGGCGGGGGGCGACCGTTTACATGACGCGGGAAACTGATGTCGATCTGGGATTGCGAGAACGAATGGATGCGATCGCTAACTTAAAGCCAGATTTAGCCTTTTCCATCCATTACAATGCCTTGCCGGATAGCGGCGATGCTATCAATACGGCAGGAGTGGGGATGTTTTGGTATCACCCTCAAGCTCACGATCTGGCGGTATTTCTCCATAACTATTTAGTCGAGACTTTGGATCGTCCTTCTTATGGGGTGTTTTGGAACAATTTGGCTCTGACTCGCCCTCACGTTGCGCCGACGATTTTACTGGAGTTGGGGTTTATGATTAACCCAACGGAATTTGAATGGATTGTCGATGGTCAGGAACAAGAGAAATTGGCAGACGCGATCGCTGATGGGATCGTCGCATGGTTGCAAAGAGTGAGGAGTTAAGCGAAAATCAATTCAAAATTCAACAGGTTGGTTGGATAGCGGTCGAGGGATGCGCTCGGTTTCCTCAGCAACAGCGCGATTGGATATGCTGAATGGCGGTGCGACCCCGGTGAATCGCATTCACCAAGGGAACGCGCACCAAGAGACGATTCAGCATCCCCCAACCTCAAAATTATCAATTCAAAATGAGGAAATCGTGATAGAAATAATATTCTGTGATAAAATAAAACAATTAAAGGAGGTGATTTTAATTGTTTGGCTGTCAACAAAATCTGATTGAAAATTCAGAGAGTTTGCCGTTTCTAGAGTATATTTGTACGACGGCGAATAAGCTGATTAATTGTGGCATCTATCTCGCTCGTCAGTGGTATTTCAAGTGCAGCTATATCACGGGGAAGTACGATCTTGAGAAAGAACTGAAGCGAAATGCAAACTATCAGTTTCTTCATTCCCAAGCGTCACAGCAAACTCTCAGAAGTGTTGCTGAATCTTTCAAATCTTTCCAAGAACTTTCTAAGAAGTACCACAAAGGGGAACTCGAAAACCGTCCCCAACTGCCAAACTACCGAAAAAAGGGAGGATTGGGAACGATCGTCTATCCCAAACAAGCATTGAGATTGAAGGAGGATGCAGGGACGTTGCATGCAATGTCAGTACGAATTCCTCTTGGCAAGAAGGTAAAAGCAACGTTTGGAGTCGATGGTTTTCTATTGCCATTCCCTACCAATCTCGATTTTAAAAAGATTCGAGAAATCAGAATTCTTCCTCGTAACGGATGCTTCTATGTCGAATGGATCTATCAATTAGAACCTCAAAAAATCGAACTCGACAAAAGCAAAGTGTTAGGTATTGACCACGGAATAGACAACTGGTTAACCTGTGTTAGTAATGTGGGAACAAGTTTTATTGTTGACGGAAAACATCTCAAATCAGTCAACCAATGGTACAACAAACAGATTGCCACGATGAAGGAGGATAAACCGCAAGGATTCTGGTCAAAGCGCCTTTCTCGTATCACCGAAAAACGTAATCGCCAGATGCGAGATGCAGTCAATAAAGCAGCGAGATTGGTTATAAATCATTGCTTAAATAATGGCATCGGTCGAATTGTTTTTGGCTGGAACAAATATCAGAAAGACGGGATTAATATCGGTGCGAAGAACAATCAAAAGTTTGTACAAATTCCAACCGCCAAACTTAAAGAACGCATCAAGCAATTATGCGAACTGTATAGAATAGAGTTTGTTGAAACCGAGGAATCGTACACCTCGCAAGCCAGTTTTTTAGATGATGATTTCTTGCCCACCTTCGGTGCGAAACCCAAAAGCTGGAAACCATCAGGAAAGCGAGTCAAGCGAGGATTGTATCGTTCTGCAAAAGACAGTTTAATCAATGCTGACTGCAACGGTGCAGCCAACATTTTAAGAAAAGTAGCGGCAACTTTGGGATTTTCTCTCAAAGAAGTCAGTAGCGGCGACTTGACTACGCCTTTAAGAGTCCATTTCTGGATTGCTTAAGAATCCCCCTCCTTTAGCAACGCAGAGGAGGGGGAACAGTCAACAATATGTCCCATCAGAAGCCTTAACAAAGTTGGAGGCGATGGGATACGAGCCGAGTCTGAGAATCAAAGAAACTGCCAATGGCTATGTGACTTGTGCTCTTTTAAAGGTCGTTGAGTTAGATGACCCAACATCTCCGGACAATCCTTTTGAAGATGTTATCGAACACCTTCAGATGACTTTTGATGGGGCTGTGCGATCGCCCTCGGGTCGGCCGGATGGATATTTGCGCAATATTGGCCTCGACCCGGAAACTCTTTCAGAAATCAAAGTGGAGGAATGCCAACCTGCTTGACCTCATTTGTTATTCGTTGCTGGTGTATTTCGTCCGTATCTGCGCACTGCGCCCTTCTTTTTTGTGCCATCCTAAAATTTTGCCCAATCCTCAAAGCAAGAGCTTGGGGATTGGGCAATTCTACAATTCACAGTTACCAGTTATCGCGAATTGATAATTGATAATTGTTCGTTGATTTAAGCTTCGCTTTCAATGTACATGAATAACAATCCCAGAACGACCGCAGCAGCAACAGCCATCAGAGGAACGAAAGCGATCGGCAAAAATGAAGCCGCGTAACTACCTGTAACCATGTCAAATTCTCCTTGTTTAAGTAAAATTATTTGCCTCACCAATAAGATAGATGAGAGCGAGAGATGGATTTTTAAACTCGCCTACGGACTTACAGACCAGATTTTACCAGCAAACTCTTGTAAGGGAGCGAGGTGGGGAGTCAAGCAGAGGAAATAAGCGAAAAACGCACCGCCGCAGCCGCCGAGTAAGAAACCGCTCGCAAAATCGCTCCATCCTTCTTTCGTGCCTAAATCTTCGGGAGGATTGGGAGTTGTCACCGTAGCGATGGGTTTACCCGAATCAATGCTACCATAGAGAGAGAGGGCAACAGTGAGAATCATAATCAGCCCGATGGTTGCCATCACGCCAGCAAGGGTTGCCAGTTCTGTATCGCGCAGGGGTCCGAGAAAGGCAAAGGGTCCGTACAGGAAGTAACCGTGAGCCATACCGATTTCTAAGCCCCGACGATTGGCGGATAATCCTTGACGGTAAGCCGGCAAGCTATTAATAAAGGCTTTGGAAAAACTGGAAGAGTTCAAAGGAGTAGCGAGATTGCCAACTTGGGGATCGCCGCCATCCGTAATTGCATCATACGTCATAAAAAGGTATCTCCTCTCGAGCGAGCAATAAATTAAGCGTTAAAAAACTTAAGGTTAGTGCAACATTTAACCGATTCAAAACAAAAACGCTTTGAATTCAGTATGGCATTACCGTAATGGTAAAGGCTGTTGCCAGCAAAGTCTTGTGAGAGCAAGACGCTCTTGGTCTATTTTTATCAGACTCGGGCAACTTCGTGCCGAATTCTCTCATGCTGTTAAAAAAAGTTCATGTTTTTTTTTGAAGCTCCGGATGCTTCTTCCGTCCATCTCTCCCCATTCAGCCTTCGTCCCTTATTCTTCCTCCTTGCGTATTTTGCCGCCTCTGAGGATTCTCCTGTCCCCCTCCCCTCTAAAATATGAAGGAATGATAACAATCAACGATATTTTCGGACAAATGAACTCATTACTGGCAAAATTCTCGCGAGAACAATCGACACTCAGCCGTCTCATTGTCGGATTATTGACGGTATTACTGGCATTCGCGATCGCGATCGCCCCGGCGAAAGCGACGACGATTTACGAGCTTCCCAATATTAGCGCCGAACCCTCCCCTCGGGCGATCGATGCGGCACAGGTTCTCAGTCCTCTCAATGAAGGCACTCTCAATAAGTCCCTGAAAAATTTAACCGCTCAGACGGGAAAGGAAGTTTGGCTGGTTGCGGTGCGGATCGGATACGGCGAGACGGTAGAGAATTTTACCAATGCTTTGTTCGATCGCTGGTTTCCGGCTGAGGAAGGCAGCGATCGCGTATTGTTGGTTTTGGATACCCTGACCAATAATGGTGCCATTCGGGTGGGAGAAGGGCTGCAAGAGTTATTACCCGAGGATATCGCGCAAAGCGTTGCGACGGAAACTTTAATCGTTCCAGTGCGATCGGGAGGAAAATACAATCAAGCCTTTTTAGATGCTACCGATCGCCTGGCTTTGGTACTTTCTGGAGAGCCGGATCCGGGTCCTCCCGCGATCGCGGAAGATAATATCGAAAGTACGTTTGCGGATGCGGAAGAAACCAACGATCGCAATGCGGCAGTTTGGGTGATCGGATTTTTGGTGGTGGCGACGATCGTGCCGATGGTGACCTATTATGCCTATGTGGGATTTCCCGGAAGATAATTATCAGTTATCAGTCACCAGTCACCAGTCACCAGTTG
>JBFRWJ010000650.1:0-9116 GCA_051439525.1 Spirulina sp.
GGCTGGCACTGCGTCAAACGCCGAAATATTGGCAGGGATTGTTTCCCTTTCCTTACAATGACACCATTGTCAAATGGTCGCAAGAACATCAAATCAACCCGATTTTAGTGGTTTCTTTGATTCGCCAAGAATCTCGTTTTGAACCGGAAATTCGTTCTTCTGCCGGCGCGATCGGACTCTTGCAGGTGATGACGGAAACGGGGGAATGGATTGCTGAAAAAATCTCCTTAAAAGATTATTCTTTAATTAATCCAGAACAGAATATTACCTTGGGAACGTGGTTTTTAAACTATACCCATCGAGAATATAAAAATAATTCCCTGTTAGCGATCGCCAGTTACAATGCCGGACCCGGTAATGTGAGCAGTTGGGTCAAGCGGTTTGGCTTTAACGACCCCGATGAATTTGTGGAAAAAATTCCCTTTGGTGAAACCAAAAACTATGTAGAATCGGTTTTTAGTAACTATTGGAATTATCTCCGCGTTTATAATCCAGAAGTCTCTCAGTTGTTAGAAAGATAAATAAAAAAAAAGGTCAATCGGCAACGCGATCGCCGTCGCTCCTAAATCCGCTTTGCGGAGAAGGTTTTCCCGCTTTTTCTGTATTGGTGTTACCGACAACACTAGCACTACGATGGCAGATTAGGACAAATTGCAAATTGCGAATTGCGAATTGAGGTCGGGGGATGGCGAATCGAATTCGCCAACAGCACGATTGCAAAATCTGAGGAAACCTCAGATTGCCTCGTGCTCATATCCAACCGACCTGTTGCGAATTGATAGACTGGATTAAGTATGAGACTGCATTTAATTAACACACAATTATGCTTTTTTGTTAGATTTTGATAATTCTTTATTTTTTTGGTTGAAACTGTTGTAAAAATTCATACTTTAGAACGCTGTAGCAAAAATATGAATTTTCTTTAACTGCTATTGGACATCTTCAATATTGACCCCTAGAATTGTTACTTGGTAACGATAGTTACAAAATCTCAATCAATAATTAACTGACAATGGTAAGTGCAAGCACAAACATGGTTAGTTTGGAAGAAGAAATTCAAGCCAATCTAACCGATAGCTTTTCTCAAACCGATGTTTTGTACATCTCGCATAAATTCAAAAGAGATGGCTTTGTTAAGATCCCCAAGATTGTCCCTTGGGAACTTCGTCAGGATATGAAAAAGGAAGCACTCAGGCTTTTAGAGATTTACTCGGAACGCCGCGATCTAAAATTAAAAACGACTGGCAATACGCCCAGAAAAATGAGTGTGATCCCCAGTCAAACCATCGCCGAATATAGTTCGCTGATTAACAACATTTATCGCTCAAAAGCACTGCTCGGGTTTTTAGAATCGATTGCAGGCGAACCTTTTTTTCCTTGTCCCTCCATAGACGAAGAGTTTCTGATTGCACGACAAGAGCAACAAGGAGATACTCACGGTTGGCATTGGGGTGATTATCGTTATGCTCTGATTTGGATTCTGGAAACGCCTCCGATTGAATATGGGGGGATGTTACAATGCGTGCCCCATACCAGTTGGGATAAATCCGATCCAAAAATCCATTATTTCTTGTGTGAAAATTCCATTCAGACTTATGGCTTTGTCAGTGGAGATATCTATTTATTAAAAGCCGATACAACGCTTCATCGCACTGTTCCTCTTAATTGTGATGCCACGAGAATTATGCTCAATATGACTTGGGGATGTGCGGACGATCGCAACCGCAATGTCGGCGACGATCGCTGGTGGGCTGAAAAAGAAGTTGTCGCGGGACTGTATGACTAAAGTCCTTTTTTTGTATACTCGGAACAGTTATCGCTAATAACTGCCAAAAACCTCACAAAAACAATAATAAAAACTGGAGCCAACTAATGACAGCCGTAACCGTTGAAAATTTTCGGGATGTTGAAGATCCTACCGTTCGCAAGCGCGTTAAATTAGAAGATCGAGAAGTGCAAAACTATCTTGATGGCAAACTTCAATATATTCTCAATCATCGCTCTGTCGAACATCCTTTGCTAAACTACTATCGCAAGAATGCTTTCACCAAGGAGCAAGAAAAGAAATTCTATCTGGAATGTTACTACTACTTCCAGTACGAACCCTTCTATATTACTGGAATGGCAATGAATACGCGGGACTATAAGATTCTGCGAGAAGTTATTCTCAATGTTGCCGATGAAGTTGCCGGAGAAGTACCTCATTCCCAACTTTTTCGCGAACAAATTAATGCCTTGGGAATCAGCGATGAAGAGATTGACAACTACCAATGTTTGCCCACAACAACGGCTATCAATCAAGGTGCAATGAAGCTCTATACGGAGCCTCCGATCGAACGGAATTTAGGGGCATTATTTGCTGACGAAACCATGTCTGCCGTCCTTGCCGCTCAATTTAACGATGGCTTGGAAAATCAAGGTTATGGGAAAAATGTCCGCAAGCATTGGTTAATGCACCTCGCTGTGGAAGTCGGACATAGCAACAATGCGTTTAACGCGATCGCTCCCTATGTTTCTGAAGCCCGAGGGCGAGAATTATTCGAGGAGGGAATCTATACCTACTTGGAGCTATTAGAAAACTATTGGGATGGTGTTGATGCCATTGTCCGTGGAGATGCGGCTGGCACATAAACCTTAATAATAGTGGCAGGGATTTCTCTGTAACGACTCCTCAATGATAAATTGAGGAGTCGTTAGCGATACATCTTTCTTGCCAATGATACAAGAGATCTTAACCTATTCTGCCCGAGATTTTGCCAATACAGCCGATACGGGATTAATAATGTGTAGCCTTCAATGGCTCATCGATCACTATCGGGCAAAAGAAAAATACCGTCACCAAATGGTTCGAGATTTAGAACTCAAACCGGGAGATCGGATTTTAGATGTTGGTTCGGGGCCGGGTTTATGGTCGAATTCTTTAGCAAAAAAAGTTGCACCCACAGGAAAAGTAATCGGACTCGATTTTTCCTCAGATTGTCTCAAATATGCGCGATCGCAAGTGGAAAAATCACCCTATAAAGATATCATTGAGTATACCCAAGGAGATTTTTTTGATCTTCCTTACAACTCCGAAATCTTTGATATCGTCTTTTGCAGTAATACGCTCATGTATTGTACGGACGAGCAGAAAGAAAAGATGATTAAGGAAGAAAAGCGTGTTGTCAAAAAAGGAGGCAAAGTTGTTTTTAAGGAATATGATGGCGAGACAATTATTGTTTATCCAATTCCGTCGGAGTTATGGTTAAAACTTAAAAGCAGTGTCGCCCGAGTTTTAGCCGAAACAGCCTCAACAGATTACTACGATGAATATGTTGCGCGCAAGGGACGCAAATTATTCTTAGAGGCAGGCTTGACGAACATTGTCAGCATTCCTTACCCCATTCAATTAGTTTCGCCATTGTCTCCGAGTGCCAAGCGATATATTACTCAAGAAAGCGAATGGTTTATTAAAACGGCTTCTCCTTATCTAAGTTCTCGAGAAATCAAACAATTACAATCGTTTTTCAATCCTCTATCTCCTCACTATCTCCTCGATCGCGAAGATTTTTTCTATTTAGTTGTTGAAATTATGCTGATTGGAACAAAAGGAACTTAGCGATCGTGAGGTGCAAAATATTGTAAACAAAATCAAAAAAGAATAGCAACATCAAAAAAAACATGATATAAACTAAATCTAAATATCAATACGAATCTCTTACCCGAATTTCTCGATCGCAGAGTAGAAAAAACATGAATTCAATTTCCGATCCTTCACCAAAATCAATGCCTGTCGTCAATTCATACAATGAATGGGATCCTTTAGAAGAAGTGATTGTGGGCAGATTAGATGGCTCAGTAATCCCCCCTTGGCACATCACGATCAAAGCAACAATGCCCCAACGTTACTGGGATTTATTTCGGACTTATGGGGGACAGTTATTTGCCGAGGAAGAAATTAAAGCTGGAGAAAAAGAACTCGACGAATTCATTCATATTTTGGAAGCTGAGGGAGTCAAAGTTCGTCGTCCCGATGCAGTTAATTACACTCGTCCTTATTCGACTCCCGATTGGGAAAGCCCGAGCGGTTTATACGGTGCTATGCCGAGAGATGTGGCCATTGTTGTCGGGGATAAAATTATTGAAGCCCCCATGCCTTGGCGATCGCGATACTTTGAAATTAATGCCTATCGATCGCTGATTAAAGAATATTTTCAGGCAGGAGCGCAATGGCTTCCCGCTCCCAAACCCGAGCTGCGAGACGAATTATACAACTATCAGTATGAAGAAGCAGATAAAGACGCACCTTTTAATTCGATGCTGACGGAATTTGAACCGGTATTTGATGCGGCTGAATTTATTCGCTGCGGTCGCGATCTCTTCGTCCAGCAAAGTCAAGTCACCAACCAATTTGGTATTGAATGGATGAGACGGTGCTTGGGAGATGAATATCGCATCCACGAATTAAAATTTAAAGATCAATCGGCTATGCACTTGGATGCAACATTTGTTCCTTTAGCCCCGGGAAAATTATTGATTCATCCCGAAAAAGTAGACAAAGTTCCCGAAATGTTTAAGAGTTGGGATGTTTTGACAGGGCCAGAATCTTCCTTTCCCAAGGATTATCCCTTGTATATGTCCAGTCCGGGAGTTCGCATTAATGTGTTGTCTTTGGATGAGAAAAGAGTCATCGTGGAAAAACAAGATGAACCCATGATTAAAGCCTTAAAAGGTTTTGGTCTCGAGCCAATTCCTTGTAATTTCCGTCGCTTTAATACTTTTGGAGGCTCTTTTCATTGTGCGACTCTAGATATACGTAGAACAGGCGAACTGCAATCGTATTTTTAGCAGGATAATTGAGAATTCCCCTATCAAATTGAAGATTTTGATAGGGGATGAAAAAGTCTTAAAATTATCGGTCTACAAGTGGAAACAACCAAATTATATTACTCTTTTCGTTCCGGATGCTTTTTTAAGTATGTCTGCCCTAAATTCCAATAAAAACTCCTCGACTGTGGAAGTCAAGGAGGAAAGGAATTAGGGTGCATCTATTACTCTTTATCTACAGGCATTGTTTTCTTCATTCCGGACATTTTTTCAAGTATTTTTACTCTAAAAGGCAAATAAAAACTCCTCGACTGTAAAAGCCAAGGAGGAAAGGAATCAGGTGCATCTATTACTCTTTATCTACGGGCATTCCTTTCTTCATTCCGGACACTTTTTCAAGTATTTTTACTCTAAAAGGCAAATAAAAACTCCTCGGCTGTGAAAGCCAAGGAGGAAAGGAATCAGGTGCATCTATTACTCTTTATCTACGGGCATCTCTCTCTACATTCCGGATAGTTTGTCAAGTATTTTTACCCTAAACCCGAATAAAAACTCCTTGACTGTGGAAGCCAAGGAGGAAAGGAATCAGGGTGCATTTATTACTCTTTATCTACGGGCATTGCTTTCTTCATTCCGGACACTTTTTCAAGTATTTTTACTCTAAAGTGTCAATAAAAACTCCTCGACTGTGAAAGTCAAGGAGGAAAGGAATCAGAGTGCATCTATTACTCTTATCTACACTGAACGCTAATCTATTTCCGGACAATCGGAGAAAAATATCTGAATTGCTTTTCTATACCGATCGCGGTTCTCTTGACCAGCGATCGCAATAATTCTTATCAGAATCTAACGGAAGGAAGATAAATAAACCGATGCTTTAAAAAAATACGAGAAAATACACCGTTGTGGCAAATCGCAAATGGCTGAAACCCTTATTCTTTCGTTGACTGCAACAAAGCTCTTGTAGGGCAAGGGTTTGGGGTGTTCGATCGAGGTGCTTGTTGAAAACTGGCCGCAATAATTTGGGTACTAACTTGACTGCCACAAAATTGGCTGCTAAAATAACCTCATAGCAATACTTCTAGAAGCGTGCCCTTTTCTAACTAATCCCCTTTAAGGGGACTGAAACATGTATCTCAGGCCAAAATGCAGAATTGCAGTGATACTTTTCTAACTAATCCCCTTTAAGGGGACTGAAACCTCAAATTTTCTTGCGATCGCTCAAATCAATTCGATAATCAGTTGGGTTAGCAACCACACAACCCAACCAACCAGAGAGAGCGCGATATCAATCATCTGTGTTAGGGTAGGTATTACCTGCCCTAATTCTGTTGGTAGATTAATTGAGCGCTAAAGCGCAACAACGAACTCTACAAAATTTTGTATTAAAACTTTTCCTATGGGACAAACAGAAGATTCTTTATATTATCAGCAACTTAAGGCGGTTTTATCTCAAAAGGTCGCTCTTGCTAATCCGCAATGGTATCAACTCGCATCTATTTTTCAACTGCGGACTTTCTGCGATCGCGATACCATTGTTTTACCCGGAGACACCGTTCATGAAATTTATTTTATGTGCAAAGGATTATTGCGAGTTTATTATACTTCAGAAGATGGCAAGGAAACCAATAAAGCGTTTATTGCCGAAAACCAATTTGCTGCCCCTCTCGCGGCTTCTGCTCTCGAATTGCCCCTCATCTATGGCGTGCAAACTTTAGAACCCAGTATTCTTTTAATTGCACAATATCGCGATTTTGTCAACCTCTTTGACGAACATCCTATCTTCGATCGCATTGGTCGTTATTTAGCCGAAACACTCCTAATTCGCAAAGAATTGAGAATGCGGAGTTTACTCCAACAAACGGCAAAAGATCGCTATTTAGATTTTATCTGCCAACATCCCCAACTGGCTCAGCGCGTGCCTCAATATCATATTGCCAGCTATCTGGGTATTACCGAAGTTTCCCTCTCGCGATTGAGAAAAGCGATCGCGACGGATATCCCGTCTTAACATTTGATAAGGCAAAGCGTAAAAGAGGTGGAGTATAGTGCGATCGTTGCTCAATTGGAAGTCAAGATGAAAATTGGATTTATCGGACTGGGAATCATGGGTAGTCGCATGGCTGCCAATTTACAACAGCAAGGACACCAACTGGTTGTTTTTAACCGATCGCCAGAGAAAACCATTCCTTTAGTTGAAAAGGGTGCGATTAAAGCCGATACCATTGCCGAAGTTGCCAGCCAAGTTGAAATCTTATTTACCATGCTTGCCCATCCCGAGGCAGTTAAAGAAACTGCATTAGGACAACAAGGTTTTTTAACGCATCTCGCACCCAATTCTTTATGGGTTGATTGTAGCACGGTTCATCCTTCCTTTTCGCGAGACATGGCGCGAGAAGCAACAGAAAAACAGATTCGTTTTCTCGATGCACCCATTGCGGGGTCTAAAAATCAGGCACAACAAGCTCAACTCGCCTTTCTCGTCGGAGGAGAAGAGACCGATTTTCAACAGTGCAAATCCTGCTTTGAAAGCATGGGCAATAAAGTGCTGCATGTTGGTGCAAATGGTATGGGAAGTGCCTTAAAATTAGTCTTAAATCATCTGTTGGCAACCTCAATGCTGGCATTTTCAGAAGGTTTGATTTTGGGAGAATCTTTGGGCATCGATCGCGAAATCTTATTGAATCTTTTAATTGGTAGTCCCATTGCTGCGCCTTATCTCGCCATGAAACGACCCAAGATCGAAAATGATGACTATGAAACTGAATTTCCCCTGCAATGGATGCAAAAGGATTTACAGATGGTCTCGATTGCCGCTTATGAGTCTAATGTTGCCATGCCGTTAGGAAATACAGCAAAAGAAGTCTATCGCTTGGGTTTACAAAAGGGATTGGGGGAGCAAGATTTCTCGGCAATTTATGCTTTTCTTAGAGAGGGATCGGGATGCGATCGCGTTGGGGGCGTTTAATTGAATCAGCTAAATCTGCTGTAAACAGTGCTCCATCGATTTCTCCGCTTTTTTATGAATAGGACTTACGCACCTTGCCCCCTAAATCCCCCAATTTTGGGGGACTTCCGGTCTGGTTGCCCCCAGATTTGGGGGGCTAGGGGGGCGAAATCTCGTGACACTGCGTAAGTCCTGATGAAGATTCGTTATGGGGTTCCAGAGTGATGACCACCTTCCCTTTATGCTTCGCTTCCCCAAAGTACTGGATGACTTCAGGCACTTCACTTAATGGGTAAGGACCGTCGATCGCGGGTTTAAGTTTGCCAGCTTTGATAAGTTCATTTATAGAATCCAAATCTTTGTTGGGTTTGAGATTAACCAAGCAAACTTTCTTTTTGCCGAATAGGCGGGCGATCGGCCCCAGAAATAATACTTGGAACAGTTGAGGTGTGGCTCCCCCAACGGTTACATAAATCCCTTGGGGACGAAGCACGCGCAAATATTTGAAGATCGAACGATTGGTCTTGGTATCGAGAATTAAGTCGTAATGCTGTTGGCTCTGAGTGAAATCTTCTCGGGTGTAATCAATCGTTTGCGTAAATCCGATCGCGCGCATCATGTCCAATTTGTCCGAGCGATCGACTCCAGTCACGTCAACAACCCCCATAGATTGGGCGATCTGTACTCCCAAGGTACCGACCCCCCCGCCAGCACCATTGATCAATACCTTTTGTCCGGGCTGAATCTGCCCTTCATCCCGCAGACCTTGCATTGCTAACATTGCTGCATGGGGTATCGCTGCGGCTTCAACGAAGGTCATACCGTCGGGTTTCAGAGCTAATGCACTTTCGGGAACACAGACATACTCGGCAAAACCGCCAAAACCACATTCAGAGATGTCCCCGTATACCGCATCACCGGGTTTAAACTTCGTTACGTTTTTGCCAACGACTTCAACTCGTCCCGCTATTTCAGCTCCGGGGATCTGGACGTTGGGCTTGAGAAGACCGCAGAACAAGCGAATATAAAACGGCGTACCTCGCATTATACACCAGTCCCAGTCATTCACTGATGCTGCATGAACTGCGATCGAGACCTCATCATCTTGAGGTGTTGGTTTTTCGATTTCTTTGAGCTGAAGAACATCTGACGAACCGTATTGGGTCAGTACAATTGCTTTCATGATGAAGAATAACCTCATACGATACAAAAAGTCCGGACATTTTTACAAAAAATATTAGTATAAGGGTGCGTCCAGAGTTATTCTTCTAGGACTTACGCACCCGCCCCCTAAATCCCCCAATCGCCCGTCCCCCTTATTAAGGGGGAAAGCCAAAGGATACTTCGCTTTTCAAGGATGGGG